>CBDTZA010000090.1:0-6911 GCA_965364785.1 uncultured Roseovarius sp.
TGGGATCGGCAAAATTTGCGACCTGCTGCGGCGAGGCGCAGGCGGAAAGCAAAAGAGCGGTGGACATGGCCAGCCCGGCTTTTCCTGACAGCTTCATCAGCTGCCCCCCTGATGGCTTGGCGATTGTTGGTCATTCAGTTTGCGCCAAGGTGTCGGCCCTTTGACCGGGCGCGCAACATAACCGGACAGCAGCGCAGGGGTGGTTGCATGGCGCAATGCGGCCTCTGGGTTGGCCGAGGGCGCCAGTCGTGTTTCCGGCTCAGGCTCAGTGACAGCACCACAGGCCGTGAGGGCGATGGAGGCGCCCAGAACGATATAGAATTTCATGATTTTTCCTGATCGATAGAAACGAATACAGGACCATCACGTTGACCGTGCGTCCCGCTCATTCAGATCCGGCACAAGCCGGAGATCAGGTATTTGGGGGTCTCAGAAGGCTTTCGGCGCGTTCAAGCGCCACAAGCTCATGCGCGATTGACGCAGTGGCCGCCGAAAGCGACATAGGGATCGCAACAGAGCCATGCGCGTCATAGGCCACAGCCGAGCACGCGTGCGTCATGCAGGTTTCATGGTCATGATCCAGTGCAGTATCGCCGGTGGCCGCATCGTGGTTTGCGTGATCCACAGCACTGTGCGCGGAATTGTGCGCGGTCTGCGCCTCATCTGCCGAGGCTTGCACGCAATGCTCTTGATGCATCACGCCGCTCGAGGCCATCACAACACCATTAGATGCCAACGCCACAATCAGCGCCAACAGAAAGGTTTGAAAGAGGCCTCGCAGATTCAACATATTCTTTAATTAGTCTTTGATACCCAATGCGGCAACCAAATAATGTCGGCCCCGGCAGTCATACACGGAATCTTGCATTCTGCCTGCTGCGGCGCGGTGGCTTGAAACCGCCAACCATAATCCGGCAGCCGGGTGGAGGGGCGCAAGCCCTAACCGAAGTGCCGGAATCATCCAACGCGGCGACCGTGACACCACACGCCGCGCAGCACTGGCGTTCCCAGAACACGGGCGACGCGGACAAGATCAGCGTGCAGCCCCAAGGCGATACGACCACGATCCGACAGGCCTGCGGCCTTGGCCGGGGCCGATGTCACGGTGGCGATGGCGCGCGGCAGATCGTCCCACAGATCGGCCAGCAGGAAGGCCGCTGTCATCAGCGCCGAGGGCACATAATCCGACGACAGGATGTCCAGCAGGCCAAGTGCGGCCAGGTCGTGTGCCGCCACATTGCCCGAATGAGAGCCGCCCCGGATCAGGTTGGGCGCGCCCATCATCACCTTGATGCCACGGTCATGACAGGCACGGGCGGCCTCGATGGTGGTCGGGAATTCGGCCAGCCGGATGCCGTGATCCGCGCTGGTGGCCACCTGAGCGGTGGTGGTGTCGTCATGGCTGGCCAGCACCGCGCCATAGCGATGCGCCTCGGCGACAGCGGTAAGTTCATGCCTGGCCCCGTTGGCATCACGCAGAGCATAGAGATTGGTGATGTGATCCTCAAATTCCGGGTCTGTCAGGTTCAGTTTGCCCTGCACATAGGCCTTGAGTTTCGACAGATCGCGGAACTGGCGCTGGCCGGGGGTGTGGTCCATCAGGCTGACGATGCCAACCCGGTCCCGCGCCCCGAATTCGGCCATTTCCTCGGCCAGCGTTTCCGAGCACAGCTCGGCGCGCAGATGAAGATAGTGGTTGATGCGCAGCGCCCCGGCCTCGCGCAATTCCCATAATTCCGACGCCAGATTGCGGGCATATTTCAGATAGCGCGCCTTTGCATTGGGGATAGAGCCGACACGCATCGCGTCAAACACGGTTGTAACCCCGACCGAAGCAAGCTCTCCATCATGGGCAAGGATCGCCGCCGCATGCGGCCAGTCGACCTTGGGCCGGGGCTGAATGTGGCGCTCAAGGTTGTCGGTATGCAATTCGATCAGGCCGGGAATGACCAGGTCCCCCATGGCGTCCTCGGCCCCGGCGGGCACCGCTGTGCCCTCGATGATCTCGGCTATAAGCCCGTCGCGAATGATCAGCCCGCCCTGACGGACCTCGGTGTCAAATACCAGTCTGGCGTTGGCAAGGATCATGTCGGTCATCGTGTCTTCCTCGGTCTGGGCCTTTTGTCGGCCACAAAAATATCATGGGCGTCGGACAGCCCGGAAAATGGGGTGGTGCGGAGTGCAGTCATAGCAAGACGCCATCCTGACAAATCGCGGCGGTGAAGGCGCAAACCGCCACATCCAGAGCACCGGAATTGTCGATTTCGATCACCTTAAACCCCGGCGGCAGCGGCTGTTTCGCGCGGGCAAGGCGGTTGACGATCTCCGCCTCGGTCTCGCGCGCCCTGCTCCGCAGGCGGTCGGCCAGAACATGGTCATCCGCAGTGATGTGCAGAACGCGAAGATCGGGAAAGACGCGGGCGGCTTGCGCGAGCATGGCGCGCGATCCGTTGAACACGACCGGGCGACCATCGGCCAGAGCGTCCTGCAAACCCGACGGGATACCATAGGACAGGCCATGCGCCTGCCAGTGAAAGGCAAAATCCCGCCGCGCAACGCGGTCGCCAAATTCCTGTTCGCTGACACCCTCAAAATCCTCGCCGCCAGACCCTTCGGGGCGGGTGATCACCCGGCGCACCCGGTATAGCGCGGGCATTTGCGCCTGAACGGCCGAGATCAGCGTATCCTTGCCCGCGCCGGACGGGCCGACCACGGCAAAGAGGCGGCCCGCACTCATGCGACGCGCACCGGGGCGAAGGCCGACACGTCGATCTCGCGGTCAGCCACACGTTGGCGCGCGTCGTGATCGTGAAAGATGCCGATGATCGCCACGCCCCGCGCCTTGGCCTCGTCGATCAGCGACAGCACGGTTTCGCGATTGGTGGCATCAAGGCTGGCGGTGGGTTCATCCAGCAGCATCGCAGGATAGCTATGGGCAAAGCCGCGCGCGATATTCACCCGCTGTTGCTCGCCCCCCGAAAACGTGGTCGGCGACAACGACCAGAGCGTTTGCGGGATATTCAGCTGCGCCAGCAGGTCGCGCGCACGATCAAGCGCCAGATCGCGATCAGTGCCGATGTTCAAAAGCGGCTCGGCCACCACCTCAAGCGTGGGCACGCGCGGCACGACCCGCAGAAACTGGCTCACATAGCCCAGAGTGGTGCGTCGCAGGGCCAAAATCTCGCGCGGTTCGGCACGGGCCACATCGACGCCGGCCACGATGATCGCGCCAGAGGCGGTCAGGTAATTGCCATAGATCATCCGCATCAGTGTCGATTTTCCGACGCCGGAATTGCCGATGAGCGCCACGCATTCGCCGGGCGCAACGCTGAGCGAGGCCGCCTGCATCACCGGGATCACAGCGCCGCCCTGATTGTGCAGGGTGAAGGATTTTGAGACATTTTCAAGCCGGATCATCGGGTCACACCTGCAAAATGGAAGAAACAAGAAGCTGGGTATAGGCGTGCTGCGGATCGTCAAGCACCTGATCGGTCAGGCCCTGCTCGACCACTTCGCCCGATTTCATCACCATCAGCCGGTCCGCCAAAAGGCGCACAACAGCAAGGTCGTGGGTGACGATAATCGCCGAAAGGCCCATCTCGCGCACCAGCCCGCGCAAAAGATCAAGCAGGCGCGCCTGCACACTGACATCAAGCCCCCCGGTGGGCTCGTCCATAAAGACAAGCCGCGGTCCGGTGACAAGGTTGCGGGCAATTTGAAGCCGCTGTTGCATGCCGCCCGAAAAGGTCGAGGGGCGGTCATCCACCCGGTCATCCGAAATTTCGACCCGGCCCAGCCAGTCAATTGCCTGTTCGCGGATCTGGCCATAGTGGCGCGCCCCCACCGCCATCAACCGCTCGCCCACATTGCCCCCGGCCGAAACCCCCATGCGCAGCCCGTCGCGGGCATTCTGATGCACAAAGGCCCAATCGGTGCGGCCCAGCATTCGGCGATCAGGTTCGCTCATGCGCAGGGTGTCGCGCGGACCATCGACGCGGGTATCAAAGAACACCTCGCCCCGGTCCGGTGCCAGATGACCGGCAAGACAGCTAAGAAGCGTTGATTTGCCAGAACCGGATTCGCCGACGATGCCAAGGACTTCACCGGGGAAAAGGTCAAAGTTCACGCCAGTACAGCCGACACGATTGCCATAGGTCTTGCGCAGATCGCGCACGGAAAGAAGCGGAGTCATGCGGCGTCCTCGGTTGGAGAAAGCCGCCCGCGATGGCCCGAGGCCTGACGGGTGGCACAATAATCGGTGTCCGAACAGACAAACATCCGCCCGCCCGCGTCATCGACAATCACCTCGTCCAGATAGGTGTGTTCTGCACCGCAAAGATCGCAAGGATGCTCGGCCTTCATCGGCTCGAACGGGTAATCCTCAAAATCAAGGCTGACCACGCGGGTATAAGGCGGGATCGCATAGATGCGTTGTTCGCGCCCAGCTCCAAAAAGCTGAATCGCGGCGCTTTCCAATTTGGGATTGTCGAATTTAGGGATCGGGCTTGGGTCCATCACATAGCGCCCTTCGACCTTGACCGGATAGGCATAGGCGGTGGCGATATGACCATGGCGGGAGATATCCTCATAGAGCTTCACATGCATCAGCCCGTATTCCTCAAGGCTGTGCATCTTGCGGGTTTCGGTCTCGCGCGGCTCAAGAAAGCGAAGCGGTTCGGGGATCGGCACCTGATAGACCAATATCTGATCCTCGGTCAGTGGTTCTTCCGGGATACGGTGGCGGGTCTGGATCACCGTGGCCTGCGCGGTCTTCTCGGTCGTTGCCACCTGCGCCGTGCGTTCGAAAAACTTGCGGATCGACACCGCGTTGGTGGTGTCATCCGCCCCCTGATCAATCACCTTGAGCGTGTCGTCGGGCACAAGACAGGCTGCCGTCACCTGCACCCCCCCCGTGCCCCAGCCATAAGGCATGGGCATTTCGCGGCTGGCAAAGGGCACCTGATAGCCGGGGATCGCCACCGCCTTGAGCAATGCGCGGCGGATCATCCGCTTGGTCTGTTCGTCGAGATAGGCAAAATTATAGTCGCTCATTCTGCGACCTCCTTGTGCTGGGCACCCATCGCCTCGGCGCGCACCTTGCGGATCAGCTCTAGCTCGGACTGGAAATCAACGTAATGCGGCAGTTTGATATGCTCCAAAAACCCGGTGGCCTGAATGTTGTCGGCATGCGACAGCACAAATTCCTCGTCCTGTGCCGGTGCGCCCTCGTTGTCTTCGCCAAGCTCTTCCCATCTGAGCGCGCGATCCACCAGGGCCATCGAAATCGCCTTGCGCTCGGTCTGACCGAACACCAGACCATAGCCACGGGTAAATTGTGGCGGCTCGGTTTTTGACCCCATGAACTGATTGACGGTTTCGCATTCGGTCAGGGTGATCTCGCCAATCTCGATCGCAAACCCAAGCTCGGGGATATCCATTTCAACCGCCACAGTGCCGATCCGCAACTCGCCCACAAAGGGGTGGTTGCGCCCATATCCGCGCTGTGTGGAATAGGCCATGCCAAGGATAAACCCTTCATCGCCCCGTGTCAGCGCCTGCAGGCGCAGCGCCCGGCCGGCGGGATATTCCATCGGCCTGCGGGTCATGTCGGGGGGCGCCTCCTCTGACGGCTGTTCGGCCTGGATCAGACCTTCACGGTTCAAAAACCCGGTGATGCGGGGCATCTCGCCGGGCTGTGCCTCGGCGGTCTTTGCCTCGGGCAGCTCGCCCTCGGCGGCCAGCTTGAAATCCAGAAGACGGTGGGTGTAATCAAATGTCGGCCCCAGAACCTGCCCGCCGGGGACATCCTTGAACGTGGCCGAGATCCGCCGGTCACAGGCCATCGCGCCGGTATCGACCGGGTTGGAATGCCCGATACGCGGCAGCGTCGTGCGATAGGCGCGGATCAGAAAGATCGCCTCGATCAGATCGCCGCGCGCCTGTTTAATTGCAAGCGCCGCAAGGTCAGGATCAAACAGCGAACCTTCGGCCATCACCCGGTTCACCGCCAGCGAAAGCTGTTCGCGGATCTGGGCAAGGCTCAACTCGGCCACACCGGGGTCGCCGCGCCGCTCTTCGGCCAGCCAGTCATGCGCGTTGTCAATCGCGCGCTCGCCGCCTTTGACAGCCACATACATCAGAGATCCTCCACACGCGTTGTGCGGGGCAGACCCGCAAGTTGATCCTGAGCCGTGAAATAGAAATCAAGGCCACGCGGGAATTGCGCATGATTGACCCGCAATGCCGCGCCATCCGGCAGGGCGATGTGGGCCTCAGCCTCAATCCCCGGCCCGGTCAGCCGGTGGGTATGTGGCGCAAACGCCTCCACCTCGACGATCAGGGTGGTCGAGCGGTCGGGGTATTCCGGCGTGCCCTGAGGGTAGCCGGACAGCGGCAAAAGCCCGGCCCAACCACCAAGCGCAAACTGGGCCTTGTCCGGCGACACGATGGGCGCGCCGGTGTGAAAGGCAACCCAGTCACGAACGGCGCTCCCGTCATGGCCCGGAGCAAGGAAAAGCGGGGTTTCGGCATCGCAAAGCGTCAGCACCAAAGCGGCGGCAGCGGGCGACACAGGGCCAGGGGCCTGCGCCAGTGCTGCGGTTTCGATCCGGCCCGGTCGCGCCATCACCGACAGAGCGGCGCGAAACGTACGGGCCGCATCATGCGAGGGATTGGCAAAGCCGCCGCCAAGAGATTGATCACGCATCAGTCATCCCCTCTGACCATGGTAAAGAATTCAACCTTTGTGGCGGCGGCCTTGGCGGCGCGGGTCGCCTTGGTGGCGCCCAAAGCGGCCGCAAGCGGGGCCAGAATGGTCCGATCCAGTGTCGCGGCCTGATCGGTCTGCATCAGCGCATCAATCAGCGCGGCGCGCTTTGCATGGGCCTTGTCGCGGCCCTGCACATAGGCAT
>CBDTZA010000091.1:0-6817 GCA_965364785.1 uncultured Roseovarius sp.
TTGGTGTTGCAGGATTGCGAGCGGCGCTTTTCGACGCATCCGCTGCTTGATCTGGTGAAAGCGCCCAATCCGGCGCAGGGCCGGGCCGAGCTTTTTGAGGCGCTTTATGGTCAGCTTCTTTTGACCGGCAACGCCTATGTCGAAGCGGTTGGTGCGGGCCACGGTGTGCCGCTTGAGTTGCACGTGCTGCGCTCTGACCGGATGAGTGTGGTGCCCGGTGCCGATGGCTGGCCGATTGCCTATGAATATGCTGTGTCGGGGCGCAAACACCGGTTTGATGTGAGCGAGGGCACGCCGGTTGTGTGCCATGTCAAAAGCTTTCATCCGCAGGACGATCATTACGGTCTTTCACCGCTTCAGGCGGCGGCGCAGGCGGTGGATGTGCATAATTCCGCAAGCCGGTGGTCCAAGGCGCTGTTGGACAATGCGGCGCGCCCCAGCGGTGCGATTGTCTATCGCGGGGCCGAGGGGCAGGGCAGTCTGACCAACGATCAGTATGAGCGCCTTGTGAGCGAGATGGAGACCCATCATCAGGGCGCGCGCAATGCCGGTCGCCCGATGCTTTTGGAAGGTGGGTTAGACTGGAAGCCGATGGGGTTCAGCCCGTCGGATATGGAATTTCAGAAGACCAAGGAAAGCGCGGCGCGTGAGATTGCCCTCGCCTTTGGGGTGCCGCCGATGCTGCTTGGAATTCCGGGGGATGCGACGTTTTCGAATTATCAGGAGGCCAATCGCGCGTTTTACCGGTTGACGGTGTTGCCGCTGGCCACGCGGGTGGCGGCGTCGGTGGCGACCTGGCTGGCGGGATTCAGCGGCGAGACCCTTGAATTGCGCCCCGACCTTGATCAGGTGCCAGCATTGGCCGCAGAGCGCGATGCGCAATGGAGTCGGGTGGCGAAGGCCGATTTCCTGACGGATGCGGAAAAGCGCGAATTGCTGGGGCTTCCGGCATTGGCCGAGGGGGATGTGGATGGCTGAGCAGCACCCGCCGCAGCGATACGGGTTTGAGGCGTTTGATTGCGCACCGGCGCTGCGGCTTGAGGCGCATGAGCGGGTGGCAGAGTTGCAGACCCGCGCGCTGAGCGACCGGCTGGTGCGGATGGAAGCTGCGCTTGAGAGGTTGGAGCGGCGGTTGTGGCTGGCGGTTTACGGCGTGGTGGCGGCCATTCTGGTGCAGGCATTTCAGCCGATCTTGGCCGCGCTGCCATGAACGGGTTCGGTGGGCTTACCCCCACTTTGGGCAAAGGATAAGGTGAATGGATATGGAAACGGGACTGGAGCGCAAATTTGCGCGGTTCGATGACGACGCACTTAGCGTGACCGATGGCTGTGCGATCGAGGGCTATGCAAGCCTGTTTGGCGCGGCTGATCAGGGCGGTGATATCGTCGAGCCGGGGGCCTATGCAAAGTCGCTGGCGCGGTTGGTGTCCGAGGGGCGCAAGGTCAAGATGCTGTGGCAGCATGACCCGAGCCAGCCGATTGGCGTCTGGGACGAGGTGCGCGAGGATGCGCGGGGTCTTTTTGTAAAAGGCCGCCTGTTGGAAAGCGTCGGGCGGGCCCGAGAGGCAGCGGCGCTTATCGCGGCGGGGGCGATTGACGGGCTGAGCATAGGCTATCGCACGCTGCGCGCCAGCAAGAATGACAAGGGCCGACGGCTCTTGACGGAACTGGAGCTTTGGGAGGTGTCGCTTGTGACCTTCCCGATGCTGCCCAGTGCGCGGGTTGCGGCCAAGGGCGATGGTCTGGCCGATGAAACCATGCGTGAGTTGGCGGCGGCCTTTGAGGACGCCCGCCGGGAGATGGCGCAGATGTAACGCGCCCAAAACGACTAACCTACAGGATCTTATGATGAGCAAAACCGAGACAACCTCTCGGACCGGGGAAGATCTGTCTCCGGCGGCCGAGGTGAAATCCGCAGTCGCGGGGTTCATGAGCGAATTCAAGGACTTTCAGTCCGATCTTCACAACCGACTTCAACAGCAAGAAGAGAAAATGACCATGTTTGAACGCAAATCTCTTGGCCTTCAGCGCCCGCAACTGGCCGCCGCAGGTGACTCTTATGCCCCGCATCGCAAGGCGTTTGACGCCTATCTGCGGGCTGGCGACGATGATGGCCTGCGCGGGCTTGAGCTTGAGGGCAAGGCGCTGAATACCGCTGTGGCGGGGGATGGCGGCTATCTTGTCGATCCGCAGACCGCCGAGACGATTCAGTCGGTTCTGAGCTCGACCGCGTCGATCCGTGCCGTGGCCAATGTCGTGGGCGTCGAGGCCACAAGCTTTGACGTGCTGATTGACCACACGGATGTGGGTCATGGCTGGGCGACAGAGACGGCCGGCACGGCAGAAACCGGGACCCCGGTGATTGATCGCATCACCATTCCGCTGCACGAGCTGAGCGCGCTGCCGAAGGCCAGCCAGCGTCTGTTGGATGACAGTGCTTTTGATGTTGAAGGCTGGCTTGCGGGCCGGATCGCGGACAAGTTTGCCCGCGCCGAGGCCGCAGCATTCGTCAATGGTGACGGTGTGGACAAGCCGCGTGGCTTTCTGACCCATCCGAGCGTCGACAATGATGTCTGGGTCTGGGGCAATCTGGGCTATGTGCCGACCGGCGTGGATGGCTCGATTGGTGGGGCCGACCCGATTGTTGATCTGGTCTATGCCCTTGGTGCCGAATACCGCGCCAATGCCAGCTTTGTCATGAATTCGAAAACCGCAGGCACTGTGCGCAAGCTCAAGGATGCGGATGGGCGGTTCTTGTGGTCCGATGGTCTGGCCGCGGCCGAGCCTGCGCGTCTGATGGGGTATCCGGTTCTGATTGCCGAGGATATGCCGGATATCGCCACCGGGGCGGATGCGATTGCCTTTGGTGATTTTCGTGCCGGGTACACCGTGGCCGAACGCCCCGATCTACGCGTGCTGCGCGATCCCTACAGCGCCAAGCCGCATGTCCTGTTCTACGCAACCAAGCGTGTGGGCGGGGATGTGAGCGATTTCAAGGCGATCAAGCTTTTGAAATTCGCCCTCTCGTAAGAGCGGGTGAAGGGGGCGGGGGCATGATGGCCCCCGTCCTGGGGCGCGTGCTGCCGCTTATTGGCGTTGTCCAGCTCTTCCCCTCCGTCCGAGCGACGCAGGGTGGTGCGCGCCTGAACCACCGGAGGGGTCCGGGATGTATGGAGTAGGTCCATGATGTTAATCGAAGAAACTGCGGTTCCCCTGGCCGCGCTGCCGCTGGCGGAATTCAAGGCGCATCTGCGGCTGGGGACGGGGTTTGCGGATGACGATATCCAGGACCCGGTTCTGGAGAGTTTTCTGCGCGCCGCCATGGCCGCGATTGAGGCACGCACCGGCAAGGTGTTGATCGAACGGGACTTTTCCTGGGTGCTGAGCGCCTGGCGTGACACCCGAGGGCAAGCCTTGCCGGTGGCACCGGTGATCGAGATCGTCAGCCTGAGCCTGCGCAACCGCGCCGACGAAGCCGATCTGGTGACCCCTGATCACTATCGCCTTGAGCAGGACGCGCATCGCCCGATCCTGCGCCCGGGTGGCACGATGCTTCCGCCTGTTGCACCGGGGGGAACGGTCGAGATCGTGTTTCGGGCGGGCTATGGCGCGGCATGGGGCGATCTGCCGGCGGATCTGGCGCAGGCGGTGCTGTTGCTGGCGTCACATTACTATGAGTACCGCCATGAGACGGGCCTTGGGGATGGCTGTATGCCGTTTGGGGTTTCAAGCCTGATCGAGCGTTATCGCACGGTGCGTCTGCTTGGTGGGAGGGGTGTGTAATGGGCCCGGTTCACCTGACGCGATCGCTTGTGCTTGAGGTGCCGGACCGTCAGCCCGATGGCGCGGGCGGGTTCGTGCAGGCCTGGCTGCCGCGTGGCACGCTATGGGCCGAGGTGGTGGCGCGCACGGGGCGTGAAGTGGCCGGTGCGGCGGTAAGCCTGTCGCGCGCCACCTTTCGGATCACGGTGCGCGCCGCGCCTCAAGACAGCCCGGCGCGCCCCAAACCCGGTCAGCGGTTTCGCGACGGCCAGCGGCTGTTTCATATTCAGTCGGTGACAGAGCGCGATGCGGCGGGGCGGTTTCTGACCTGCTGGGCGGAAGAGGAGGTGGTGCTATGAGTTATGCCGTGGCGGCGGCCCTGCAAGAGGCTGTTTTTCAACGCCTTTCCGCAGATAGCGGTTTGGCGGCTCTGGTCGGGGACGCGATCTTTGATGCGTTGCCCGCAGGTCAGGTGCCCCAGACCTATGTCACGCTTGGCCCCGAAGAGGTGCGCGATCGTTCAGATGCCACCGCCGGGGGCGCCTGGCACCGCTTTACCGTCTCGGTGGTTACTGAGAACGCAGGCTTTCTGGCCGCGAAAGAGGTGGCTGGCGCGGTCAGTGATGCGCTTGTGGGCGCGGATCTGACACTCGCGCGTGGACGGCTGAGCAACCTTGATTTCCTGCGCGCCCGTGCCCGACGAGAGACTGGCGGTCAATTGCGCCGGATCGACCTTACGTTTCGGGCACGCGTGGACGACACCCCATAACCCTTTGATTTTCGGAGACAAGACCAATGGCAGTACAAAATGGCAAGGACCTGCTGATCAAGATTGATCTGAACGGCAGCGGTAATTTTGAAACGGTGGCCGGGCTGCGTGCGACGCGGGTCAGCTTTAACGCCGAAAGCGTGGATGTCACCAGCCTTGAATCGGCGGGGGGCTGGCGCGAATTGCTGGCCGGGGCCGGTGTGAAATCGGCAAGCATCAGCGGCTCTGGCATCTTTCGTGATGCCGCCAGTGACGAGCGGGCGCGCCAGATATTCTTTGAAGGCGAAACACCCGATTTTCAGGTTGTGATCCCTGATTTCGGCACCATCGAGGGCCCGTTTCAGGTGACGGCGATTGAATATGGCGGCACCCATGATGGCGAGGCGACCTATGAGCTTGCGCTCGCCTCGGCGGGGCAGCTGACTTTTACGGTGCTGTAAGCAATGGCAAACCCCTGGGCAGGTGAAGTGGCGCTGATCATCAATGGTGAGCGGCAGGTTCTCAAGCTGACGCTTGGGGCATTGGCCGAACTTGAGGCAGGCCTTGAGGCCGGGTCGTTGATTGATCTGGTGGATCGGTTTGAGGGCGGCGCCTTTTCCACCCGCGATGTGCTTGCGCTGATTGTGGCGGGCCTGCGCGGGGGGGGCTGGCGCGGCCGGACCGGCGATCTGTTGAGTGCCGAGATCGAGGGTGGGCCACTTGGTGCGGCGCGGGCCGCAGCCGCGTTGTTGGGCCGCGCCTTTGCCTTGCCGGATGAGGCGGGATGACCGGGCGGTTCGACTGGCCCGCCCTGATGCGCGCAGGCCTGCATGGGTTGGGCCTGCGCCCGGCGGAGTTTTGGGCGCTGACCCCAGCCGAGTTGCGGCTGATGCTGGGGCAGGCGGGGGGCGTGCGCCCGATGGCGCGCGACGGGCTGGAGGCGCTGTTGCGCGCTTTCCCGGACATAAACGGAGAGATAAGCGATGGATGAGTTGGAACGGGCAGAGGATCTGGAAAGCCAGATCACGGCGCTGGATGCCTCATTGGGGCAGGCGGCGGATATGGCGGCGGTGTTCAACGCCGAACTTGGTCGGGTCAGGGGCGGGTTTGCGCGCACGGGCCAAGATGTGCAGACGCTTGAACGCGGTATGAGCCGGGGCTTGCGGTCTGCCATTCGCGGGGCGGTTCTGGATGGCGATAGCCTGTCGGATTCGCTGCGCACATTGGCGACGTCGATGATTAATACCGCCTTTAACTCGGCCACCCGACCAGTGACCGATCAGGTTGGCGGGTTGGTGGCGCAGGGTGTCGGCAGCCTTGTTGGTGGGCTGTTTCCCTTCGCCAAGGGCGGCAGTTTCTCGCAGGGCCGCGTGCAACCCTTTGCCAATGGCGGCGTCGTCAGCGGACCGACCACCTTTCCGATGCGCGGTGGCACCGGGTTGATGGGCGAGGCCGGGCCAGAGGCGATCATGCCGCTAAGCCGTGGCCCCGATGGCAAGCTTGGCGTGCGCGGTCAGGGCGGCGGCAATGTCAGCGTGGTGATGAATGTTTCGACGCCTGACATCGAAGGGTTCCGGCGCAGTCAGGGACAGATCGCGGCACAGCTAGGCCGCGTGATCGGGCGCGGCAATCGCAACCGCTAGAGCAAAGGGAGAAGGCAGATGGGATTTCATGAAATACGCTTTCCGGCCAGCCTGAGTTTCGGCTCGCTTGGCGGGCCTGAACGGTTGACAGATGTGGTCACGTTGGCCAACGGTTTTGAAGAGCGCAACACGCCCTGGGCACAGTCACGCCGCCGCTATGATGCGGGTGTGTCGCTGCGCGGGCTGGACGATATCGAGGCGTTGATCGCGTTTTTTGAGGCGCGGCGCGGGCAGCTTTTCGGGTTTCGCTGGAAGGATTGGACCGATTACAAATCGGGTCGTTCAAAGGCCGAACCCGATTACCGCGATCAGGTGATTGGCGTGGGTGACGATGTCACGGTCGAGTTTCCGCTGCTCAAGACCTATCGATCGGGCGAGCAAACCTATGCCCGTCCGATCCGCAAGCCGGTGCTGGGCAGTGTGCGCATGGGGCTTTCGGACAATGAATTGCAGGAAGGCGTGCATTACGAGGTCGATCCGAGCACCGGGATTGTGCTTTTTGCCGAGCCGCCTAATGTCGATGTGCAGGTGACGGCGGGCTATGAGTTTGACGTGCCGGTGCGCTTTGATACCGACCGGATCCAGACCAGTCTTGCCAGCTTTCAGGCCGGCGAGGTGCCCAATGTGCCTGTGGTGGAGATCCGGATATGAGCGGGTTGAATTC
>CBDTZA010000092.1:0-6806 GCA_965364785.1 uncultured Roseovarius sp.
ATCTTGCCCTGATCGGTAACGCCGACCGGTTTGTCATGGCCCTGAGCCTGTTCCATCACCTGTTGGATGGTGGCGTTGGGGGCGACGCAATGGGCGGGCGTGCCGCTGGTGGGTTCCATCACGTCGCGCGCGCAGAGCACGCCGAGCGGGTTCATATGAGCCACGAATTCGGCCACGTAATCGGTTGAGGGATTGGTGAAGATATCCTGCGGCGTGCCGCATTGCACGATACGCCCGCCTTCCATGATGGCGATCCGGCCACCGAGTTTGAAGGCCTCATCAAGGTCGTGGCTGACGAAGATGATCGTGCGGCCGAGGGTTTTTTGCAGGTCCAGCAATTCGTCCTGAAGGTGGCTTCGGATCAAGGGATCGAGTGCCGAGAACGGCTCGTCCATCAGGAGGATCGGCGCATCGGTGGCAAAGGCGCGGGCCAGGCCGACGCGTTGCTGCATGCCGCCGGACAATTCGCCCACCTTGCGGTCGGCCCAATCCGAGAGGCTGACGAGGTCGAGCTGTTTTTGCACGCGGGCGTCGCGCTCGGGCTTGGGCAGGCCGGCAAGCTCAAGCCCGAGGCCGACATTCTCGCGCACAGAGCGCCAGGGCAGCAGGCCGAATTGCTGAAACACCATCGCCACGTGATGCTGGCGCAGGCGGCGCAGGGTGGCGGTGTCGGCGCCGGTCACATCGACCATCTGTTGCCCGTCAAAGATATCGACCTTGCCGCGCACCACCGGGTTGAGCCCGTTGACAGCGCGCAACAGCGTGGATTTGCCAGAGCCCGAGAGCCCCATGAGCACAAGAATTTCACCCTGCGCGACCGAGAGGCTACAGTCATGCACGCCCAGAATCTGGCCGGTTTGCTGTTGGATCTCGCTGCGCGACATGCCCTGATCCATCAGGGGCAGCGCGGTGTGCGGGGTGTCGCCAAAGACGATCGAGACGTTTTGGAAATCGACGATGGGCTGTGTTTCGGAGGCATGGGTCATTTGCGCTCTCCCATCCGCAGCATGCGGTCCAGAATGATGGCCACGACCACGATCATCAGCCCGGATTCAAAGCCAAGAGAGATATTGACCGTGTTGATCGCGCGCAGGACCGGCACGCCAAGCCCGTCGGCGCCGACAAGTGCGCCGATCACCACCATCGACAGCGACAGCATGATCGTCTGGTTCAGCCCGGCCATGATCTGGGGCAGGGCATAGGGCAGTTCCACCTTGAACAGGGTCTGGCGCGCGGTGGCGCCAAAGGCCTGAGCCGCCTCAAGCAGGGGTTGGGGCGTGGATGAAATACCCAGATGGGTCAGGCGGATTGGTGCGGGGACCACGAAGATCACCGTCGCGATCAGGCCCGGCACCATGCCGATGCCAAAAAACACGATTGCCGGGATCAGATAGACAAAGGGCGGCAGCGTCTGCATCAGGTCCAGCACCGGGCGCAGCCAGTCATAAAGGCGCGGGCGATGTGCGGCGGCGATGCCGATGGGCACGCCGATGGCCATGCAGAAGATACAGGACGACAGCACCAGCGTCAGGCTTTCGGTGGTTTCTTCCCAGTAGTCCTGATTGTGGATGAAGAGAAAGCCGAGGAACACAAAGAGGCAGGTCTTCCAGTTGCGTTGCAGAACCCAGGTGAGGCCGACGAAAATCGCCATGATCACAAGCGGATGCGGCGCCTGAAGCAGCCAGAGAAAGCCGTCGATCAGCCCCTCCATCAGGGCCGAAAGCATATCAAAGAACCACGCGGCGTTGTCCTGAAGCCAAAGGAAAAAACTTTCTGCGGCCTCGCCGACG
Organism: uncultured Roseovarius sp.; assembly: GCA_965364785.1. GTDB lineage: Bacteria > Pseudomonadota > Alphaproteobacteria > Rhodobacterales > Rhodobacteraceae > Roseovarius. The sequence continues at coordinate 1,791 of CBDTZA010000092.1, forward strand.
GGGATTTTATGATCGCTGAGCCATTCCATAGGGGCGCACCTCTATTCCTGCGGGGTGGTTGGGGGCAGGCGTGCGGGCCTGCGGGCCTGCCCCGTCCGAGTAGGAACGGGTCAGGCCGGGGTCAGGTCAGGGATCAGAGGCCGAGGGCCGATTTGACCGCCGCCATCGCATCGCCACCGTCACGGGTGGTGACGCCGTCAAGCCAGGGGGCAAGCACGCCGGGGTTGGCGGCAAGCCATGCGGTTGCAGCCACTTCGGGCTTTTCGCCGTCGTCAAGAATGGCGGCCATGATCTCATTTTCCATGGCGAGGGTGAACGAGAGGTTGCCCAGCAGTTTGCCCACATTGGGGCATTCCGCGACATAACCCGCGCGGGTGTTGGTATAGACCGTCGCGCCGCCAAGATCGGGGCCGAACCAGTCATCACCGCCGGTGAGGTAAGTCATGTCGTGATTGGCGTTCATCGGGTGCGGTTCCCAGCCGAGAAAGACGATGGGTTCCTTGCGGCGATCCGCGCGTGAAACCTGCGCCAGCATGCCCTGTTCAGAGCTTTCCTTGACATCGAAGTCTTTCAGGCCAAAGGCATCGGCGGCGATCATATCCATGATCAGGCGGTTGCCGTCATTGCCCGGCTCGATCCCGTAAATGGTCGCGTCAAGCGCCTCGGCCTGGGCTTTGATGGTTTCAAAGCTGGTAATGCCAAGGGCCGCGCCGGCGGCATTGGTGGCAAGCGTATATTTCGCGCCCTCAAGATTGGCGCGCACAGTGTCAACGGTGCCGGCCTCGCGGTAGGGGGCAATGTCGCCTTCCATTGTCGGCATCCAGTTGCCCAGGAACACGTCGATATCGCCAGCGGCCATCGAGGTATAGGTGACCGGCACGGCCAGAACCTTGATATTGGTGTCATAGCCAAGCGCCTTGAGCACCTCGGTGGTGGCGGCGGTGGTGGCGGTGATATCGGTCCAGCCGACATCGGCAAAGACGACCTCGTCGCAATTGGCAAGGGCGGGACCGGTGGCCACGGCAAGTGCCATGGCAGAGAGTGTTGTTTTAAGGGTCATGCGGGCAGTCTTTCTTTGTCGGTGTGTTTGGAAAGCGGCCATCACGCCGCCAGCGTTTGGGCAAGGGGCCCGGGGCATGTTCTGCGCCCGGGCCCCCCTTTAATCCACAAAGTGGTAAGGCTTAGGCGAACCACCAGCGCTCGATAAAGCGCATGCCGTCCACATCCCAGTTCGAGCCTAGTTGCTCGGTATGGGCGATCTTTTTCGAGTTGCCGAAGACATAGTTGGCAAACATCGGGACAACCACGCCGCCATCGCTGCTGCAGATCGCCTGCATTTCGTAATACATCTCGCGGCGCTTGGTCTCGTCGAGTTCCGAGCGTGCCTTGAGCATCAGCTCGTCAAAGCGGTCGTTGCACCAGAAGCTGTCATTCCAGGACGCGCCGCATTGATAGGCGGTCGAGAACATCTGATCTTCAACCGAGCGGCCCGACCAGTAAACGGCCGTGAAGGGCTTTTTCATCCAGACATCGGACCAATAGCCGTCATTGGGCTCGCGCACCGCCGTGAGGTTGATCCCGCCGGCCGCGGCCGAGTTCTGATAGAGCACGGCCGCATCGACAGCCCCGACAAAGGCCGCATCCGCCGCCGAAAGCGCAACATCGACGCTTTCAAGTCCGGCGAGTTTGAGGTGGTATTTTGACTTGTCGGGATCATAGGTCGTCTGTTCGAGATCCTTGTTGTAATAGCGCTGTCCCTGACCGATCGGATGGTCATTGCCGACAGAGCCATAGCCGAACAGGATCTTGTCGACCAATTCCTTACGGTTGACGCCGTATTTCAAGGCGTGGCGCACGTGGACATTGCTATAGGGTTCGGCGCGGGTATCCATGGCGAATGTATAATGCTGCGTGCCCGCGACCGAGTTGATCTGAATGTCGGGGCGACGGGCCAAAAGACCCACGGTTTTGAGGTCAAGCCGGTCGGCCATGTCCACATCACCCGAGACAAGCGCGGTGGTGCGGGCGTTCTGGTCAACAATGGCGATCACCTCGACGGTGTCGAACCAGGCCACGTCGCTGCGCCAGTGGTTGGCGTTACGCTCAAGAGTATACGAAACACCCGGCTGGAAATCTTTCAGGACATAGCTGCCGGCGCCATCGCCGGACTGCCAGTCGATGCTGTCGCCATCGGCCTTGCAGATCGTCAGGTGATAATCGCTCAGGATGAAGGGGAAGTCGGCATTGCCACCATCGAGGGTGAAGACAACCGTATCGGTGCCCTCGGTGGTGATGTCCTGAATGGGGGCCACGATCGGACCCGCCGCCGAGGTCGAGCCCTCGCCGCGGTGGAAGTTGATCGAATTGACCACGTCCTCAATTGTGAGTTCCTTGCCCGAGTGGAAGGTCACATCCTTGCGGATCTTGAAGCGCCAGACCGATGCATCGTCAGAGGCTTCCCAGCTTTCTGCCAACTCAGGGACGAGCGCGCCTTCATTCGTGACCTCGGTCAGGCGGCCATGAATGGCAAAGGACAGCGAGGTGGTGTAGCTGTTTTCATAGGTGCCGGGGTTCAGTGTGTCGGTGGTCTGACCATGGCCGATAGCGGCCCGAAGATGCCCGCCGCGCTTGGGCGCAGCCATTGCGCCGCCCATTGGCAGCGAGGCGGCAATGGCCGTGGCAGCGGTCGTCGCGAGAAAGCCGCGTCGGTTAAGCCGTCCGTTGTTGATGAGTGTCATTTATAGTGTCTCCCTTTGGTTTTTGATTCTTGCCCGGCCCTGCGGTTCGTCACGTGCCAGGGTGGGGGTGTTTTCGGTCGCGCGAGCCCCAAACCGCGCATCAGTCATTTCTACCTGCCAAGGCTAATATGACGCTGCTGTAAATTACAACGTTATTCTGGCCTGATCGGGGGTCATCCTTTGGGCGTTTTTTATTGATTGACGAGTCAATTAAACACGATTAGGCCAGTATGGCAAGATTTTACAGGAGGATGACAATGCCCAAACTTGGGATGGAACCGATCCGGCGCAGCGCTCTGGTCGAGGCCACGATTTCCGAGATTGGCGCGCGGGGGACACTGGATGTGACCGTGGCCCAGATCGCGCGCCGGGCGGGCATGTCGAGCGCGCTTGCGCATCACTATTTCGGCTCGAAGGAACAGATGTTTGTGGCCGCGATGCGCCATATCCTTGCGATTTATAGCGCCGAGGTGCGCGGTGCGCTTTTAATGGCGCGCGGTCCCCGCCAGCGAATCGAGGCGATTATCCGCGCCAGCTTTACGCCCTCGCAATTCAGGCCCGAAATGGTCTCGGCCTGGTTGAATTTTTATGTGCAGGCGCAGCGTTCTGACGATGCCCGCCGCCTTCTCAATATCTATCAGAAGCGGTTGCGCTCGAATCTGCATGACGCGTTTCGCCGCCTTGATCCCGAGCAGGCGCGCACTCTGACGCGCGGATTGGCGGCGATGATCGACGGCATGTATATCCGTCAGGCCCTGCGCGAGGGGCCGATGCAACCCGCCGTCGCGGTGGATGTCTTGCTGCATTACCTGGACACAAGCCTGCCCCCGGAGGACAGCCAATGACCGCCCCCAACATCCTGATTTTCATGGTGGATCAGCTTAACGGTACGCTCTTTCCCGACGGGCCGGCCGAGTGGCTTCATGCGCCCAACCTCAAGGCGCTGGCGGCGCGTTCCACGCGGTTTGCCAATGCCTATACGGCCTCGCCGCTTTGCGCGCCGGGGCGGGCCAGCTTTATGTCCGGTCTGTTGCCGTCGCGATCACGCGTCTACGACAATGCCGCCGAGTTCGCTGCCGATATTCCGACCTATGCGCATCACCTGCGCCGCGCGGGCTATCAGACCTGCCTGTCGGGCAAGATGCATTTCGTCGGCCCCGATCAGATGCACGGCTTTGAGGAACGCCTGACCACCGATATCTATCCCGCCGATTTCGGCTGGACGCCGGATTATCGCAAACCTGGCGAGCGGATCGAATGGTGGTATCATAATATGGGCTCGGTCACCGGCTCCGGTGTGGCCGAGATTTCCAACCAGATGGAATATGACGACGAGGTCGCGTTTAACGCGCGCTCCAAGGTCTATGATCTGGCGCGCGGGCTGGACGCGCGGCCCTGGTGCCTGACGGTCAGCTTCACCCACCCGCATGATCCCTATGTGGCGCGGCGGAAATATTGGGATCTTTACGAGGATTGCGCGCATCTTTTGCCCGAGGTGCCCGCGATGGACTATGCCGATCACGACGCCCATGCCAAACGCATCTTTGATGCCAATGACTGGCGGTCCTTTGACATCTCGGAGGAAGATATTCGCCGCTCGCGCCGCGCCTATTTCGCCAATATCAGCTATCTTGATGACAAAATAGGCGAGGTGCTTGAAGCGCTTGAAACAACCCGCCAAGAGGCGGTGATCCTGTTTGTCAGTGATCACGGCGATATGCTTGGCGAACGCGGGCTGTGGTTCAAGATGTGCTTTTATGAGGGCTCTGCGCGGGTGCCCCTGATGATTTCGGCGCCCGACATGGCGCCGGGCCTTGTCACGGATCCGGTGAGCAATATCGACGTCTGCCCGACACTGTGCGATCTGGCCGGTGTCAGCATGGCCGAAGTCATGCCATGGACCGAGGGCCAAAGCCTTGTACCGCAAGGGCAGGGCATCGCGCGTACCGCACCCGTGGCCATGGAATATGCCGCCGAGGGGTCCTATGCGCCGCTGGTCTCGTTGCGCTATGGCAAGTGGAAATATAACCGCTGTTCGCTGGACCCGGATCAGCTTTTTGATCTTGAGGCCGACCCGCATGAGTTGTGCAATCTGGCCGGGGATCCGGCCCATGCGGGCACATTGGCACAGCTACAGGCCAAGGCCGAGGCGCGATGGGATCTGGAGGCCTTTGACGCGGCGGTGCGCGAAAGTCAGGCGCGCCGCTGGGTGGTTTACGAGGCCCTGCGCAAGGGCGGATATTACCCTTGGGATTACCAGCCCCTGCAAAAAGCCAGC
>CBDTZA010000093.1:0-6777 GCA_965364785.1 uncultured Roseovarius sp.
GTTTAGCCCGTCGCGCGACAGCGTCGTGTTGGTGGCAATAATTCCGCTCAGGCCGGACGTGCGCGCCACATCAGCGATCTCGGACAGCTCGGTATCGCCAAGATCGGGGGCGATTTTCAAAAAGACCGGGATCGGAGTGGGAAGCCAGTCACGGGCCTCCATCACCCCCTTGAGAAGCGCCGTGAGCGCCTCGGCGCCCTGCAGATCGCGCAACTTTTCGGTGTTGGGGCTTGAAACATTGACCGTGGCAAAATCCAGATATGCGCCGCAATGGGCCAGAACGCGGGCGAAATCCTCGGCCCGGTCGTCGCTATCCTTGTTGGCGCCAAGGTTAAGGCCGATCACCGCATTTTTCGGGCGCTTGGCAAGACGGGTGGCGGCGGCCTCCATCCCGAGATTGTTAAAGCCGAAGCGGTTGATAACGGCGGCGTCCTCGCTCAGCCGAAACAGGCGCGGGCGCAGATTGCCCGGCTGCGGGCGGGGCGTGACGGCGCCGACCTCGATAAACCCGAACCCCGCACGCGAAAGCGGGGTGAGGGCCTCGGCGTTCTTGTCAAACCCGGCCGCCAGACCCACCGGGTTGGGCAGGGCAAGCCCCGCAAGATCGGTCTTTAGACGGGCGCTGGTGACCGGGCCGGGCTGGGGCGCAAGCCGCATGCGCAGGGTTTTCATCGCCAGACCATGGGCGGTTTCGGGATCAAGCCGGTGCAGCGCGGCAAGGCCAATCCGCTCAAGCGGTGTCATGCCAGACCCGCCGGAAACTGATGCGCGCCCGCCACCAGCGGCAGGGGCTGGGCCCAGGCCACATCGCTTAGCGCCAGATTGCGGTAAAGATGCGGGAACAAGGCCCCGCCGCGCGACGGCTCCCACTTAAGGTCGTCGCCAAGCCGGTCCACCTCAATCGCCACAAGCATCAGCCCGTCTTCGCCTGCAAAATGCCTGGCGGCGGTTTCAGGCGCCTGTGCAAGCGTCGAGAAATGCACAAAGCCATCGGCCACATCCACCGGGGCGCCGGGGGTTTCGCCCTTGGCGCGCAGGTCGGCCCATTCGGGGGCGCGGAAAATCTTGTAAATCTGCATGGCCGTGGTGATGCCTTGCCAATCCATCCGGGTCAAGCGTCAAGCGATGCTTGAGCCTTTGGCGGCAATCGGCTAGCTAGGTGGCCCGGGAAAAAGAGGATTGCGCCGATGGCCTTTACCATTGCGATAGACGGGCCTGCGGCGGCAGGCAAAGGCACGATTGGCCGGGCCGTTGCGGCGCATTTCGGCTTTGCGCATCTTGATACCGGGCTTTTGTACCGCGCGACGGGGCGGCGGATGCTGCAGGGGCTGGATGCGGTCGAGGCCGCGCAAAGCCTCAGGGCGGCGGATCTTGAGGCCGACGACCTGCGCACCTCCGAGGTCGGGCAGGCCGCCAGCCGCGTCGCCGCGATCCCCGAAGTACGCGCCGCGCTGGTGGATTTTCAGCGCGCCTTTGCCCGGCGGGCGGGCGGCGCGGTGCTTGATGGGCGCGACATCGGCACGGTGATCTGCCCCGACGCCGAGGTAAAGCTCTACGTCACCGCAGGCGACGATGAACGTGCCCGCCGCCGCCATAAAGAGCTGTGCGAAAAGGGCCATGAGGTGACCTTAGAGGAGGTGCTGAACGATCTGCGCATCCGCGACGCCCGCGACAGCGCCCGCGCCACCGCCCCGCTTAAGCCCGCCGAAGACGCGCTTTTGCTGGATACCTCGGCGATGACGATTGCACAGGCCGTCGCAGAGGCCATTCGTGCCATCGACTCCGCCCAATCCTGAAGGGCAATTCCGCTGCTGCGCATAAAATTTGGAACGGTGGACAGTTCGCGCCCGGCATTCTACGCTTGCCCTCAAGGGGTGAAGGGTAAGGTTTATGCGCGTAAAAGATGTTGTTGGATATCTGCGGCAGGCTGATCTGATCACGATCATCATGGGGGCTGGGGCATCTATTGCCCCCGTTGGCTCAAGCTGCTCAACTTCACGCGCATAGCAATGATCGGAATTAATGGTCCGGCCAGCTTTAAAGAAAGTTAATCTTTCAAAGGGTTCGGCTACTCCAAACATTGGCGCACTTGAAGTTTATGACTTTGATTGAAACTTGCATTGGGCGGAATTCTTTAGGTTGATAATTATCGCTCCTTTGACGTAGCTTGTCACTCGATGCATAAAATTCAGCGAGAAACTATTGTCAAACCAAGCTTATGATCAGTTTAGCTTTGAACTTCGTCAGTTTAGAATTTCGAATGACTTGAGCCGAGCGGCGTTGGCGTCGATACTTGGAATTAGTGCTTCGACATTGAAGCAGTGGGAAGATGGTAAAGCCAAGGCCCGAACTTACAAGCTGTGGGAAGTCTATGATCGCCTTAAGATATTCTCAGATCAAGACAAGTCAGGTGCATTTCAATTTGGTTTGCTAATCGAAGTGTTTGACGCCCTCATTGAAAACCTAAGTTTAGCGAATGTGGATGTCGGGGAGCTAAGTCAAAGAGAAGTCGAACGAAAGCTTTCGAAAACGATCTTGCGGGCAGCACAAACGGATTTTGCGTTGTCTAAAGATTGGCGATCAATTGTACCTGTTCCATTCACAGAAGACCTGGAACTCTTTAGAAACAACCGTTTAATTGACATCGAGCAATTACTTCAATCCATCGTTTCTAACATTGAAGACACCATTCCGCATGTCGAAAACGCTAACCTCAACTCTGAACGGCTGATTGAAACGTTCAAAATATATGTCGAGGAGGCAAATCGAGATGTTCCCAACCCAAGAATTCTACACCGAAAGGGTGAGATTCTTCGGGCTCAAATACAAAATCAAGATACTCGTCAGGCGCTTTCGAATTGGGATACCTCAGCATTAGATGGGTTCGTTGAAGATCACCAAGAGCTAATGCGCTTGTATTTCGGTGAAGCTTTGCATGCCTCCCAAGAAGTTGAGAGAGCAAACATTGATGATCGAATACTTCCTATCGCAGGAGAGCTTATACGAGATTCCATAGAAGCCTTTGCTGCTTATGAAGCCTCGAAGGCCATTGACGATTTAAATATCGATCCAAGACTGCCCGCAATCCTCTCAGAAATTGAACATGAAGTTGAAGACTACGAAGGTAGTTTGCAATCGGCGAATACACCATCGGCCAGAATGGGTGCCTCAAATAAAATCAAGACTTCAATAAAGCATGTTGGTATCTTTATCGCACGGATGATCCTGCGGGTAACTACGTTCGCCAAGCGTGCGACGATAGGAGCAGGGGGTATTTTGGCTTGGTTGGAGTTGATGGCTCCCGGGTCTTTTCGCAGCATTTACGAAACCATAAGGTTAAGTTTTCCAGCATTGCCGCCGCTGTTTTAACTCTTTTTCACCAAAGCTGTGCGACCCGAGTAATGCTTGCGCTTCGTCGATGGCTGCGGTATATGCGCGCCTGTCGATAAGGCGGAAACCGCTGCATAACATTGAGATGAGCAGGGTCGGGACAACCGGCCCTCTTTGTTTTGCGTTCCGCCTTTGACCAATGAAACACTCAAGACCTGCGGAGACAACCGCGTGGCCAGAAAAATTTTGTAAAGGAAACCAGAGACCACATGGCTCAGAACACAACGATGGAGGAATTCGAAGCCCTCCTGAACGAAAGCTTCGAAATGGACACGCCCGAAGAAGGGTCCGTTGTCAAAGGTACGGTCATCGCAATCGAAGCGGGCCAAGCCATCATCGACGTAGGCTATAAGATGGAAGGTCGCGTCGATCTTAAAGAATTCGCGAATCCCGGAGAAGTGGCCGAAATCGCCGTTGGCGACGTGGTTGAAGTCTTCTTGCGTTCGGCAGAAAATTCGCGTGGCGAAGCTGTCATTTCGCGTGAAATGGCGCGCCGCGAAGAAGCCTGGGATCGTCTTGAAAAAGCCTATGCCGACGAAGAGCGCGTTGAAGGCGCAATCTTTGGCCGTGTCAAAGGTGGCTTTACCGTTGATCTGGGCGGCGCTGTTGCGTTCCTGCCCGGCTCTCAGGTTGATGTGCGCCCCGTGCGCGATGCCGGCCCTCTGATGGGTCTGAAACAGCCCTTCCAGATCCTGAAAATGGATCGTCGTCGTGGCAACATCGTTGTGTCGCGTCGCGCCATTCTGGAAGAAAGCCGTGCCGAACAGCGCGCCGAAGTTATTGGCAACCTGACCGAGGGTCAGAATGTCGAGGGCGTGGTCAAGAACATCACCGAATACGGTGCGTTCGTTGATCTGGGCGGCGTTGACGGCTTGCTGCACGTGACTGACATGGCATGGCGCCGTGTGAACCACCCCAGCGAGATCCTGGCAATTGGCGAAACCGTCAAGGTTCAGGTCATCAAGATCAACAAGGAAACTCACCGTATCAGCCTTGGTATGAAGCAGTTGCAGGACGATCCGTGGGATCTGGTTGCTGCCAAATATCCGCTGGAATCGGTGCATACCGGCCGCGTGACCAACATCACCGATTACGGTGCATTTGTTGAGCTTGAGCCCGGCGTTGAAGGTCTTGTTCACGTCAGCGAAATGTCCTGGACCAAGAAGAACGTGCATCCCGGCAAGATCGTTTCGACGAGCCAGGAAGTCGAAGTCATGGTTCTGGAAATCGACGGCGCCAAGCGTCGCGTCAGCCTTGGTCTGAAACAGACCATGCGTAACCCGTGGGAAGTGTTTGCAGAAACCCATCCCGAGGGCACCGAGGTTGAAGGCGAAGTCAAGAACATCACCGAATTCGGTCTGTTCATCGGTCTCGAAGGCGAGATCGACGGCATGGTTCACCTTTCGGACCTCAGCTGGGACGAGCGCGGCGAGGAAGCCATCCAGAACTATCGCAAAGGCGATGTGGTTCAGGCGGTTGTCTCGGAAGTCGATATCGAGAAAGAGCGTATTTCGCTGTCGATCAAAGCGCTTGGCGGTGACAAGTTCGCCGAAGCCGTTGGTGGCGTGAAGCGTGGCTCGATCATCACCGTGGCCGTGACTGCGATCGAAGATGGCGGGATCGAAGTGGAATATGAGGGCATGAAGTCCTTCATCCGCCGCTCTGATCTTAGCCGTGACCGTGCCGAACAGCGCCCCGAGCGCTTCTCGGTCGGTGACAAGATCGACGCACGCGTGACCAACGTTGACGCCAAGACCCGTCGTCTTGGCCTGTCGATCAAGGCACGTGAGATTGCTGAAGAAAAAGAAGCCGTCGAACAGTATGGCTCGTCCGCTTCGGGCGCGTCGCTGGGCGATATTCTTGGCGCGGCTCTGAAAGCCGACAAAGACTAAGGCCCACCTGCTTTAGGCTTACACTTAACGGCCCCGCCTTTATTGGCGGGGCCGTTTTCGTTTGGCGGCAAGGTGTGCCGGACATGCGCGTTGACTTTTGCCCGCCGCTCGCCAACCTAGGGGCCAGAGCGGGGCAAAGGCGGGAATATGGACAAGCGGCAAACAGGGCAGGTGGCCGGGATCGACGTCGGCGGCACCTTTACCGATCTGGTACAGCTTGATCCAAAGACTGGCATCGTGCGCCTTGCCAAGGTGCCAAGCACCACCGACAATCAGGCCCATGGCGTGATCGAGGCGCTCGCGGCCGCAGACTGTGATCTGGCGGCGCTTGATCTTATCGTGCATGGTACGACCACCACCACCAACGCCGTGCTGGAACGCAAGCTGAGCCGCACCGGGTTGATCACCACCGCCGGCTTTCGCGATGTGCTAGAGCTGGGTCGGCGCACGCGACCCCAGCCCTATGGCATGACGGGCCAGTTCACGCCGATCATTCCACGCGATCTGCGCCTTGAGGTGCCCGAGCGGGTCGATGCCCGCGGCGCGGTCGTGACCCCGCTTAATGAAGGCGCGGTTCTGGCCGCAGGGCAGCAGTTGCTTGATCAGGGCTGTATCTCGGTCGTGGTGCATTTCCTGCACGCCTATGCCAACCCCACCCATGAACGCCGCGCCGCCGAAATTCTGGCCACGATCTGGCCCAATGATCACATCACCATGGGCCATGCGATCCTGTCGGAAAGCCGCGAGTTTGAGCGCGGCGTGACGGCGGCGGTCAATGCCAGCGTGCAACCCATTCTGGCGCGTTATCTGACGCGGCTGACGGATGAGCTGGCGGCGGGGGGCTATACCCGCGATGTTCTGGTGATGAATGGCAATGGCGGCATGGTCTCGGCCCGTACTGTTGCGCGCGAGGCGGCCAAGACAGTGATGTCGGGCCCGGCGTCCGGTGTGATGGCAGCGGCCTATACCGGGCGGCTGGCGGGGATGGAGAACCTGATCACCTATGACATGGGCGGCACCTCGACCGATGTGGCGCTGATCCGGGGGGCAGAGCCGGCCGTGTCCAACGAGATCGAGATCGAATATGCCATGCCGATCCATGTGCCGATGGTCGATGTGCGCAGCGTGGGGGCGGGCGGCGGATCAATCGCGCGGGTCAATGCCGCCGGTCTGCTTGAGGTCGGACCAGAGAGTGCCGGCGCACAGCCCGGCCCGATTTGCTATGGGCGCGGCGGCTCCGAGCCGACGATTTCGGATGCCAACCTGATCCTTGGGCGGCTCAATCCGGCGCAGCTTGCCAAGACCGGGGCGATTGCCCCCGAGGCGGTGGCGCGGGTGTTCTCAAGCCGCCTTGGCGCACCTTTGGGCCTTGATGTGACCGCCGCCGCCGAGGCGGTGATCCGCATCGCCAACACCAAGATGGCAGGGGCCATTCGCATGGTGTCGCTGTCGCTTGGCGCCGATCCGCGTGATTTCGCGCTGTTTGCCTTTGGCG
>CBDTZA010000094.1:0-6758 GCA_965364785.1 uncultured Roseovarius sp.
GAATGCACGTCGCGCACGCGGCCGCAAGGAACTGAGCGCGTAAGCGCCAGCCTTTGTTGAGAACATGACACCGCCGGGCGCCCCTGACAGAGATGCAGGGATTAAGCACCCGGCGGTTTCATCATGTCTTGTGCCCAAGCCGCAAGGGTTGAATGTTTTGCGCAAGCGCGCCGATTTTCTGGCCGCGGCCCGGGCGCGTCGTCAGGGCACTGCCTCGATGATGGTACAGGCGCGCAAGCGCGGCGAGGACGGGCTTGGCACGCGGGTCGGCTTTACCTGTTCCAAAAAGGTTGGCAACGCCGTGGCGCGCAATCGTGCCAAGCGCCGCCTGCGGGCTGCTGCACATGAAGTGTTACCTGTAAGTGGTTTGAATGGTTGGGATTATGTCCTGATCGGGCGTGCAGATGTCACCGCAGAGCGGCCCTTTGAGGCGCTCAAGGGCGATCTGATCCATGCGCTCAAAAAACTGCACCCGGCGTCATGACCCCGCTTGCGCACCTGTTGTCGCTGCCGATCCGGGCCTATCGCCTTATCCTGTCGCCCTGGGTCGGGTATCACTGCCGCTATCACCCGACCTGTAGCCAATACGCCCTTGAGGCGCTTGAAAAGCACGGCGGCTTGCGCGGTGGCTGGCTTGCGGCCAAGCGTATCGGGCGTTGTAACCCCTGGGGGCAATGCGGCCATGATCCGGTGCCAGAGCCCAAGCGCAAAGGCCGCGACGCCTAACCCCGCGCGCGGCGGGCGTGAAAGATGAAGCCCAGCAAATTCAACAGGACCTGTGCCGCCAGAATGGTGGTTGATCCGGTTTGATCGTAATCCGGGGCCACCTCGACCAGGTCGATGCCGACGATCTCGTGGTGATTTGCGACCTGCTGCAGGATTTCAAGCACGTCGTAATAAAGAAACCCGCCATGGCTTGGCGTGCCGGTGCCCGGCGCGATCGAGGGGCAGAAGGCGTCGATGTCGATGGTGATATAGATGCGCGCGCCGTTGGGAATGCGCGCGGCGGTCGCCTCGGGGCCGAGTTTGCGCACCTGGCGCACCGACAGGATATCAGAGCCGCGTGCTCGGGCATCGTTGTACCCCTCTTTCGCGGTCGAGCTTACGTTGCGGATGCCAAGCTGTGTGAGGCCGGTAACATAGGGTTTTTCGGCGGCGCGGCGCATCGGGTTGCCATGGCCATACCGCACGCCGTGGCGCTCATCGACGAAATCAAGATGGGCGTCAATTTGCAGGATATGGATATCGCCCTGATCATCAAAGGCATTCACGCAGGGGATATTGACCGAATGATCGCCACCAATCACCACCGGCAGGGCGCCCGCCGCCAGAATGGCGCGCACGCCGGTCTCGATATTGGCGTGGCTTTTCATCGTGTCGGTATGAATGATATCGGCGTCGCCAATATCGACGATGCGCACATCGCCGGGCAGATAAATTGCGTCATCCTCGTGGTCATAAGCCCCGGCATGGCCAAAGCTGAACAGGGTCGAGGCCTCGCGCACACCGCGCGGACCAAAGCGCGCGCCGGGGCGCCACTGGGTGCCAAAGTCAAACGGTGCGCCAAGCACGGCCACATCGGCGTCGATTATTGACCAGTCGCCAACATAGGGCCGCTTGCCAAAGGTCGAAATACCCACGAATGGCAGGTCGAGCCTGCCGCCTTCATATCCGTGATCGGCCATGCGACCCCCCGTTGTTTTGCGCCTTTTGCTGACGGTGGCCTGAAATGTCGCGGGCGGCAAGGCACGAATCGCCCTTTTACACGCGGCTGATCCATGAAATAGGGAAGCGCCAAACGAGATATCCATGGAGAACCGTAATGGAGATTCGCGAGGCCTTAACCTTTGATGATGTTCTGCTGGTGCCTGCGGCATCAAGTGTGCTGCCCAACACAGCAGATACGCGCACCCGTGTGACGCGCTCGATCAGCCTGAATATCCCGCTGCTCAGCTCGGCGATGGATACGGTGACCGAGAGCCGGATGGCAATTTGCATGGCGCAGATGGGCGGGATGGGCGTGATCCACCGCAATCTTGACATTGAAGAGCAGGCCCGCCAGGTGCGCCGCGTCAAACGGTTCGAGAGCGGCATCGTCTATAGCCCGATCACCCTGACCCCGGATCAGACGCTGGCCGATGCCAAGGCGCTTCAGGAACGCTATAACGTCACCGGATTTCCCGTGGTGGATGAGGTCGGTCGTGTGCTTGGGATCGTGACCAACCGCGACATGCGCTTTGCCGAAGATGACGCAACACCCGTGCGGGTGATGATGACCAGCGAGAACCTCGCGATCCTGCAAGAGCCCGCCGATCGCGAACAGGCCAAATCCCTGATGAAAGAACGCCGGATCGAAAAGCTTCTGGTCACGGATGGCAAGGGCAAGCTGACCGGATTGCTGACCCTGCGCGATACCGAACAGGCGGTGCTGAACCCGACGGCCTGCAAGGACGATCTTGGGCGGTTGCGTGTCGCTGCGGCCTCGACCGTGGGCGATGCCGGGTTCGAGCGCTCTCAGGCGCTGGTGGATGCGGGCGTGGACATGATCGTGATCGACACGGCGCATGGTCACTCTGAGGGTGTGGCGATTGCCGTTGAGCGCGCCAAGAAGCTGTCAAACGAGGTTCAGGTGGTTGCCGGCAACGTCGCCACCGCCGAGGCCACGCGCGCCCTGATCGGGGCGGGCGCTGATGCGGTCAAGGTCGGGATCGGCCCGGGCAGCATCTGCACCACGCGGATGGTGGCCGGTGTCGGTGTGCCCCAGCTGACCGCGATTATGGACAGCGCCAGGGCGGCGGGTGACATCCCGATAATTGCCGATGGCGGTATCAAGTTTTCCGGCGATTTTGCCAAGGCGATTGCTGCCGGGGCGTCCTGCGCCATGGTCGGTAGCATGCTGGCGGGCACCGACGAGGCACCCGGCGAGGTGATCCTTTATCAGGGCCGGACCTTCAAGGCCTATCGCGGGATGGGAAGCCTCGGCGCCATGGCGCGCGGCTCGGCTGATCGCTATTTCCAGAAGGATGCGGCCAGTGACAAACTGGTGCCCGAAGGGATCGAAGGGCAGGTGCCCTATAAAGGCGCGGCTGGCGCTGTGATCCATCAGCTGGTTGGCGGTCTGCGGGCGGCAATGGGCTATACCGGCTGTGCTACGGTCGAGAATATGCGCAGCGATTGCAAGTTCGTGCGCATCACCGGGGCTGGTCTCAAGGAAAGCCATGTGCATGACGTCCAGATTACACGCGAAAGCCCGAATTATCGGATTGGCTAGTTTTCCCAGTGACTTGTACGGAAATGTTAAGGTGACTTTATGACCCCAGCCGCCCGAGTTTCCGCCGCGATTGAGGTGCTGGATGCGATCCTTGACGGCGCGCATGCGGAAAAAGCGCTAAGCGGATGGGCAAGGCGGTCGCGCTTTGCCGGGTCCAAGGATCGTGCGGCTCTGCGCG
Organism: uncultured Roseovarius sp.; assembly: GCA_965364785.1. Lineage (GTDB taxonomy): Bacteria > Pseudomonadota > Alphaproteobacteria > Rhodobacterales > Rhodobacteraceae > Roseovarius. The sequence goes on from CBDTZA010000094.1 coordinate 3,450, forward strand.
ATCATGTGTTTGGTGTTCTGCGTTGTTGGCGGTCCTATGCGGCGCTTGGCGGCGCCGGGACGGGACGCGGTTTGATGATTGGCGCCCTGCGCGCGCAAGGATCTGATCCTGCGGAATTTTTCACTGGTGAGGGGCACGCGCCTGAAGCGTTGAGCGCGGCAGAAATCGCCGCCGGGGCGCCGCCGACAGGCGCGGCGCGGCTTGATCTGCCCGACTGGCTCTGGCCGCTTTTTGTGACATCACTTGGGGACGAGGCCGAACCGGCAGCTTTGGCCCTGCGGGCCCGCGCACCAGTGATGGTTCGGGTCAATCTGCGCCAGGGTGACCCCGCGCAGACGATTGCGCGCCTGGCTGATGAGGGGATCACGGCACACGTGCATCCTATCGCCAAGACCGCCCTGCATGTCACTGAAGGGGAACGGAAAATATCCGGATCGACCTGCTATAATGACGGTCTGGTCGAGCTTCAGGATGGCAGCAGCCAGGCCGCCATGGCACAGCTTGAGATCGCGCCCGCTGCGCGCGTTCTGGATTATTGCGCTGGTGGCGGTGGCAAGGTGCTTGCGCTTGCCGCGCGCGCCGATGGGGTCTGGTATGCGCATGACACAGCGCCGCAGCGCATGAAAGATCTGCCGGTTCGGTCCGCGCGCGCAGGGGTGCGCGTTGGGATTGTCGAGACGGCGCAGCTACACTCTGAGGCGCCGTTTGATCTGGTACTCTGCGATGCGCCCTGTTCAGGAAGCGGGACATGGCGCCGCACGCCCGAGGCAAAATGGGCCCTGACGTGCGAACGCCTGGCCGAGTTGACCGCGATCCAGCGCCAGATATTGCAGGATGCCGCGCCTCTGGTCGCGCCGGGTGGGGTTTTGGCCTATGCAACATGCTCTGTTTTCAAGGACGAAAATCAAAAGACTATAAGCCATTTTTTGTGTGAAAATCCGGGCTGGCATGTCGCGTCTGAGGCACAATATCCGATCTCGGATGGCGGCGATGGGTTTTACATCGCGCAGCTGCGTAGAAAGACTTAACAAATACGCAACCTTGACGTGTTTTCCTGGGTATCGTTAAGTCTCGCTTAAGGGTTTTGCCTCAGACAGATGGGGAAACCTCGATTTAAAGGGAGCGGCTTTTGGCTTTTATGACCCTTGCTGACGGGCCCATCCGTCAGGCAGCATTGCGTATCGGTCCGCGCGCCGGCGTCGTGCTTGTGGCGGCGCTTTTGTTTTGGGCGGCGGCCTATCTTGTCCCTGCGGGACTGGCGCAACTGACGCTGGGGCTGGTCGGGGCAACACTGGCGCTGGTGGCGATATGGGTTGTGGTCATAACGCGCTCGTTGGTACGCTCGGCGCAAGAGGTTCATGCGCGCGCGCAGGACTTGATTGGCGATGATATTGCGCCGTCGATCCTGACAGGGCCTGAGGGTAAAATCGTCTATTGCAACCCGGCGGCGGTCCAAACCTTTGACGCAAAGGCGGCCGTGACGCTGGCAGGTGCCCTACGTCAGGTGCTGGCCAATCCCGGCGTTATTCTTTTCCGCATGGAGAGCCGCGCCATCGCCAAGGGGGCAGCCGTCGAAGATGTTGTGACGCGGGCGGGGCATATGCGGCTAAGTGTTCATCGTGCCGGCCCTGATCATTTCCTGTGGCGAATCGAAAAATCTGCTGACCGACCACAACGTGATGCGGATCCGATGCCCCTGCCAATGCTCACTGTGGGCCGCAATGATGCCATTTTGTTCATGAATGCCGCCGCGCGAAACTTGGTTGGTGAGCGGGCCCGAAACCTTGATCGGATCAGCTCAAAACTGCCGCTGCGCTCGGGGCAGATGAATGAGATAAACACGGCGGACGGCGAGGTGTCCTGTCTGGTGGTCGAACTGGAAGGCACCGCCGGGCGGCGCGAGGTGTTCCTTTTGCCGGGGGTGGCTGGTGCTGAACGACAGCCCGATGGCTGGGCGTTTTTTGATGATTTGCCCGTGCCTCTTTTAAAAGTCGCTCGCAATGGGGCAATCCAGCTTTCAAACCGTCCGGCGCGTGACCTTCTGGGCGTGGCAAGCTGCAAGGATGCGCTTCTCAGCGACATGATGGAGGGGCTGGGCCGTTCGATTGCCGATTGGCTTGATGATGCTGCGGCGGGGCGCGGGACGGTGCATTCTGAATTCCTGCGGGTACGCCGCGAGGATCGCGAGGTCTTTGTGCAGGTCACGCTAAACCGCGCGATGGAGGACGGCGAGGTGGTTCTGATTGCGGTGCTGAGCGACGCGACCGAACTTAAATCGCTTGAGGCACAATTCGTCCAAAGCCAGAAGATGCAGGCAATCGGCCAGTTGGCCGGCGGGGTCGCGCATGATTTCAACAACCTTTTGACGGCGATTTCGGGCCACTGCGACCTTCTGTTGCTGCGTCATGATCAGGGTGATGTCGACTATAGCGATCTGATGCAGATCAACCAGAATGCCAATCGCGCGGCAGCCCTGGTCAGCCAGCTTTTGGCCTATTCGCGCAAGCAGACGCTTCGCCCGCAGGTGGTTGATCTGCGTGACACCTTGTCGGACCTGACGCACCTTTTGAACCGTTTGGTGGGCGAAAAGGTAACCCTGTCGCTTAGCCATGATCCGACCCTTTCGACGATTCGCGCCGACAAGCGCCAGCTTGAACAGGTCCTGATGAACCTGGTGGTGAATGCCCGCGACGCGATGCCCGGGGGCGGTGATATTCGGATCGTGACGGAAAACCTCACGCTGAGCGAACCGCTGCGCCGTGACCGTGCTGTGGTGGCACCGGGCCGCTATGTGTCGGTTCAGGTGATCGACGAAGGACTTGGGATTGCAGCGGACAAACTCCAAAAAGTATTTGAGCCGTTTTTCACGACCAAGCGTACGGGCGAGGGCACCGGTCTTGGCCTGTCCACGGCCTATGGCATTGTTAAACAGACAGGTGGGTTCATCTTTGTAGACAGCGCCCCTGGCGAAGGCGCGAGTTTCCAGTTGGTCTTTCCGGCCTATCTGGGTGACGAAAAGGTTGAGGCCGGTCCCAAGGTCATCGCCAAGAACGAGGCCCCAGCCAGCGGTGTGATCCTGCTTGTCGAGGATGAGGCGCCGGTGCGTGCCTTTGCCAGCCGCGCGTTGCAACTTCGCGGCTTTACCGTGCTAGAGGCCGAATCGGCCGAAGACGCCTTGGAGCTTTTGACGGATGACGCGCTTAAGGTGGATGTTTTTGTCACCGATGTGGTCATGCCGGGGATCGACGGGCCAAGCTGGGTGCAGACCGCTCTGAAAGACCGGCCTGATGTGAGGGTGGTGTTCATGTC
>CBDTZA010000095.1:0-6728 GCA_965364785.1 uncultured Roseovarius sp.
TGATCGGTTACATCGTTTATCTGCGCGCGACAGTCCGCTCGATCGGGCCGCTGGTCAGCCTGATGATCGAAACCTGGGGCGGTCAGCCGGTTTTTGTGGCCCCCAAAGAGGTGTTTCAGTCGGCCGAACGCGGCGTGGTTGACGGGATCAACATGGGTGTCGCCACCTATTCAAGCTGGAAGCTTTGGGATGTGATGCCCTACATGGTCAACGCCAACCTGTTTTACGGCAATATTCAGTACATGATGAATCTGGACAAATTCAACAGCATGACCGCCGATGAACAGGCCGCCGTGATGGCCGCCGCCAACGAAACTGAGATTTGGCTCAAGCCGCGCTATGAAGACTGGGTTGATCAGCGGGTCGGCAATGCGGTGATGAAGGGTGGCGGCGCTGCTGTGTCGATCCCCCAAGACCAGCGCATGGCCCTGATCGACAGCGTGCAAGGCACCTGGGACAAAGAGGTTGACGCCGCCTGTGGCGCCGAACTTGCGGGCGATATCCGCGCGCTGTTTGCGTCGCACGCGCCCTAAGCCTCGCCCATTTGGCCCGCCCCCTCGCACTGACCGGGGGCGGGCCTTTCCCGCCAAGCCGGAGGTAGCCCGCGATGTCCCTCTCTCGTATGATCGCGCTGTTTGAGCGCGTGGTGATCTTCATGGCCGGTCTCGGGGGCGTCATCGTCCTTATCCAGATGGTCTGGATCAGCTACGGCGTCTTTACCCGCTATGCGCTCAATGCGCCGGACCGGATGGTGACCGAGGCGACAGCGCTTTTGCTGTTTCCGGTGGCCTTTGCCGGGTTGGCCTATGCTCTGCGCGAGGATGCCTATCCGCGCGTGACCATGCTGACCGACCTGTTTGGGCCGCGCGTGCGCAAGGGCTTTGCCCTGCTCAACATGGGGCTGATGCTGGCCGTGGGTCTGTTTTTCTCGCTGGCGGCGATCAAGGCCACGACGGGGGCGTTCAAATCCGGGGCCTCGTCCGAAATCCTGCTCTGGCCGCGCTATGTCTTTTGGGCGCCGGGGGCGGCGGCGCTTATCCTGTTTTCAATCTATGCAGCATTGCGGTTCGCACGTCTGGTGGTGACACCGGCAAGCGATCTGAAATCGGAGGTCTGAGATGGAATGGTATGAAGTCGGCCTTGGCCTTTTAGGGCTGTTGATGCTGCTGATCGCCATCGGCCTGCCAATCCCGTTCGCGCTGGCGGCGGCGTCGCTGCCGTTCCTGTGGCAAATCCAGAGCTTTCAGACATCGCTTGTCTCGTCGCAACTTAAACTCTGGGGCGTGTGGATTGACTATATCCTCTTGGCGGTGCCGCTTTTCGTGTTCCTTGGCGAATTGATCGGCAAGTCGAGTATCGGCCCCAATCTCTATCAGTTTTTGCATCAGGGCGTGCGCATTCGCGGCTCTGCGGCCTATGGGTCAATCGGGGCCTGTGCGGGGTTTGGCGCGGTCTGTGGCTCGTCCATGGTTGGCGCGCTGACGATTGGCGGCGTGGCCCTGCCGGAAATGCTTCGGCTGGGGTATGGCAAGCGTCTCTCGGCGGGGGTTCTGGCGGCGGGGGGCACGCTTTCGGTGCTGATCCCACCCAGCCTGATCCTGCTGTTTTACGGCATTGTCACCGATCAGAGCATTGGCGATCTGTTCATTGCCGGGGTCATTCCGGGGCTGGTTCTGGTCACTGCCTTTGTGCTTGTGGTGCTGGTCTGGGGCATCCTGCGCCCGCAGGACATCCCCGATAGCGAAGACGCGATGCGCATGCCGCTTATGCAGATCCTGGCGACCGTGGGGCCGATCCTTTTGATCGGTCTGGTGATCACCGTCGCGATTTACGCAGGCATCGCCACCCCGACCGAGGCCGCTGCCGTTGCCGCGCTTTTGACCGTGGCGCTTGCCTTTGGGGTCGGTGGCCTCACCTGGCAGGGCTTTAAAGAGGCGCTTTTTGCCACCATGCGGACCATGGGTTATCTTGGCCTCTTGCTCTCGGCGGGGGTGCTGTTCGGCTTTGTTCTGACCTATTACCGGGTGCCGCAGCAATTCACCGAACTGTTCCTGAGCTTTGATTTGTCGCCCTATGTGGTGCTGATGATCGTGCTGGCCTTCTACATAGTCTTGGGCATGTTCCTTGAGCCGGTGTCGATGACTTTCATCACTCTGCCAACGATCTATCCGCTGATGTCGGCGGCGGGGTTTGATCTGGTGTGGTTCGGCGTGGTCTATACCATCACCATGGAGATCGCGGTGCTGACGCCGCCTGTGGGGCTGAACCTTTATGTCATTCAGGGCATCGGGCGCGGGCAGGTCACCATCGGCGATGTCATCATGGGCTGTCTGCCCTTTATCGGCGCGCTTGTGGCGCTGATCGCCCTTCTTATCCTCTGGCCGGAGACCGCCCTATGGCTACCCGATCAGATGCGCTAGCGGCCGCCCCCATTGCCACGCCGCAGAGCTATCGGCGGGCGGGGTCGGGGACGGCGCTGGTGCTGGTGCATGGCTATCTTGGCGGGGCCGATCAATGGCAGGATATGATCGCGCATTTCGCGCCGGGCTTTGACGTGATTGCCCCCGATCTGCCTGGCTGTGGTGGCAATGCCGACCTGCAAGGCCCGGATCGGATTGGCGATTTCGCGCGGGCCGTTCTGGCCTTGCTGGATCAGCTTGAGGTGACCGAATTCACCCTGCTCGGGCATTCCATGGGCGGTATGATTGCCCAGGAAATGGCGCGGCTTGCGCCGGATCGGATCACCCGGCTGGTGCTTTATGGCACCGGGCCGCTTGGCATGATGCCCGACCGCTTCGAGCCGCTTGAAACCTCGCGTGAGCGTCTGCGCGCGGATGGAGTGGCCGACACCATTGCCCGGATCGGCGCGACGTGGTTTCGTCATGGCGCGGCAGGGCAGGGCTATGATCTTGTCGCCGCCCTTGGCCGTCAGGCCAGCACCGCCACCGCGCTTGCCGCGCTTGATGCGATGGCGCATTGGGATGGCCGCGCGGCGCTTGCCGGGCTTGGCATGCCCGCCATGGTGATCTGGGGGGATGGCGACCGATCCTATCGCTGGCCGCAGGTGCAGGCGCTTTGGGATGGCCTGCCGGATGCACGCCTTGCGGTGGTGCCGGGCACGGCCCATGCCGCCCATCTGGAAAAGCCCGCGCTGTTCAACATGCTTCTGGCGGATTTTCTGAGCGGCGCTTAACCCGGCGGCTGACCGCCAAGTTTTTCAGTAAGCTCGCGGGCCGTCTCGGCCACCTGCTGGCCAATGGCGTCAAGCCGCGTATCCGGAAGACGCGCCGCCAGCCCCGAGACCGAGATTGCACAGGCCGCTTCGCCCTGCGCCGACCAGACCACAGCCGCCAGACAGCGCAGGCCGGTCACATGTTCCTCATCATCCAGCGCATAGCCCTGATTACGCACACGCTTGATATCAACCATCGCGGTGGTCAGGCTGCGATGCGAGCGTTTGGTCATCGGATGAAAGCCGGTGCGCGCGACGAAAGCGGCGATATCGGCATCCTGCCATGTCGCGAGAATCGCCTTGCCCATACCCGAACAAAACGCCGGCACCCGCCCGCCGGGTGGCGAGATGGCGCGCATGATCTCGCGGCTTTCAACCTGACTTATCGTCACCAGTTCGTCATGATCGAGAATACCAAGATTGGCCGTCTCGCGCGTCAGATCGCGCAACCGGCGCAGATAGGGCCGGGCAGGGGCGACAAAATTATGTCGCCGCCCAAAGGCCGCGCCCACAGCAAAGGCCTCGCGCCCCACATGCCAGAGCGCGCCATCTGGCTCGAATTGACTGAAATGCTGAAGTTCCAGCGTGGTCAACAACCGATGCGTGGTCGACACCGCCAGATTCGCCTGACGCGCGATGTCACTCACGCGCAGGCCCTCGTCATTCAGACTGAGGATCTTGAGCAGCTTAAGTGCGCGCGCAACGGATTGAACGCCCTCTGTCTTCGGATCAGCCATTACGGTATACCTTTCCATACAATGGAAAACATTTTTCCTTTTCTTACAAGTCCCGCGATCCCGCGTTACGCCGCTCGAGACACATTAATGGAGACCGGACATGACCACCTATGTTGAGCGCCACGGCCTGTCAGTGGCTGAACCACTGGCCGCGCTGATCGAAAACGACATCCTTCTGAATGTCACCGCTGATCAGTTCTGGTCAGGTTACGCCGCAATGCTGCGCGAACTGGGGCCTGTCAATGCCGCTTTGCTTCAAAAGCGCGCGGATTTGCAGGCGCAGATTGACGCCTGGCACATTGCACGGCGCGGTCAACCGCTTGATGGCGAGGCCTATCGCTCTTTCCTGAGCGAGATCGGCTATCTGGTCCCAGAGCCCGAGCCGTTTGAAATGGGTACGCAGAATGTCGATGCCGAGATTGCCACCATTGCCGGGCCACAGCTTGTTGTGCCGGTGATGAACGCGCGCTTTGCGCTCAATGCCGCCAATGCCCGCTGGGGCAGCCTTTATGACGCGCTCTATGGCACCGATGCGATTGAGGGCACGCCCGAGGGCAAGGGCTTTGACGCGGCACGCGGCGCGAAGGTCATCGCCTGGGGGCGCGCCCACCTTGATAGCGTCGCCCCGCTGGCGGCCGGATCATGGGCCGATGTCGAGGCGTTTGAGGTCGCGGGTGGCGCGCTTGGCGTCACGACCAAGGGCACGGCCACCGGCCTTGCCGACCCGGAACAATTTGCGGGCTACACACAGGGCGGCAATGTGTTTTTGCGGGTGCATGGCCTTTTGATCGAGATCATCATCAATCGCACGTCGCCGATTGGCAAGAACGACCCGGCGGGCATTTCCGACATTCGTCTGGAAAGTGCGCTGACGGCTATTCAGGATTGCGAAGATTCTGTTGCTGCCGTTGATGCCGAGGATAAATGCGTGGTCTATGCCAACTGGCTTGGCCTGATGCGCGGCGATCTCAGCGAAGAGGTCGAAAAGGGCGGCAAGGTGATCACCCGACGCCTGAACCCCGACGTGAGCTATCTTGACCCGGCGGGCAATGCCGTGACCCATCCGGGCCGCGCGCTTCTTCTGGTGCGCAATGTCGGCCATCTGATGACCACTGATGCGGTGCTGCTGGATGGTCAGGAAACCCCCGAAGGCATGCTTGACGCCGCCGTGACCGTGGCCGCCGCGATGCATGATCTGGCCAATACCGGCGCAGGTAATTCGCGCGCAGGCTCGGTCTATGTGGTCAAACCCAAGATGCACGGCCCCGAAGAGGTTGCTTTTGCCGACACGCTTTATGGTCGCGTCGAAGATATCCTTGGTCTGGCGCGCAACACCGTCAAGCTTGGCGTGATGGACGAAGAGCGCCGCACCTCGGCCAATCTTCTGGCCTGTATCAAGGCGGTCAAGGATCGTTGCGTCTTTATCAATACCGGGTTCCTCGATCGCACCGGCGATGAAATCCACACCTCGATGCAGGCCGGTCCGGTCATTCCCAAAGGCGAGATGCAAGGCGCGATCTGGCTGGCCGCTTACGAGGCAGGCAATGTCGATGCAGGTCTGGCGGCCGGCATGGCTGGCAAAGGTCAGATCGGCAAAGGCATGTGGGCCAAACCCGATGCCATGGCCGAGATGCTCAAGGTCAAGATCGGCCATCCGCGCGCCGGGGCCAATACCGCATGGGTGCCTTCGCCAACGGCGGCGACGCTGCATGCCACGCATTACCACCATGTCGATGTGGCGGCTTTGCAGGAAAAGCTTAAGGGGCGTGAAAAGGCATCGCGCAGCGATCTTCTGACGCCGCCGCTGATGATCGGGCGCAACCTTTCGGGTGAAGAGGTCACGCGCGAGCTGGACAATTCCTGCCAGTCGATCCTTGGCTATGTGGTGCGTTGGGTCGATCAGGGGATCGGCTGTTCCAAAGTGCCCGACATCAACGATGTGGCGCTGATGGAAGACCGCGCAACCCTGCGGATTTCGGCGCAATATCTGGCCAACTGGCTGGTGCATGGCATCTGTTCGCCCAAAGAGGTCGACGCCTCGCTGCGCCGTATGGCGCCCAAGGTGGACACGCAGAACGCGGGCGATCCGGCTTATACGCCGATGGCACCGGGCTTTGACGGGGTTGCCTTCAACGCCGCCCGTGACCTTATTTTCAAGGGTGTGGAACAGCCCTCGGGGTATACCGAACCGCTATTGCATGCCGCGCGTCGTGTGGCCAAGGCCGCTTGAAGGAGAGACTGATATGATGACGATAAAAAGACTGGATCTTGGCGATGCGGGCGTTCTGCTTGCGGGTGCGCGGGCGCGTGCCGCCGAGATCGGCGTGCCGATGTGCATCGCGATCACCGACGAGGGCGGCAACCTTGTGGCGTTCGAGCGGATGGATGGCGGCAAGGTGACCTCGATCACCATCGCCATCGACAAAAGCTTTACCGCCTCGGGCGCCAAGAAGGCGACCCATGAATATGGCGAAGTCAGCCAGCCCGGCGCGCCGGTCTATGGCATCGCCTCGGCGATTGGCGGGCGGCTTATGGTGGTGGGCGGTGGCCTTCCGGTGAGTGTCGACGGCGAGGTTGTCGGCGGTATCGGCGTCAGCTCTGGCACCCCGGCACAGGATCGCGATGTCGCCCAGGCCGGGATTGACGCGTTTCTGGCGGCGCAAGGCTAGGCGTAACCGGGCTTTGCCCAATGCTAAAATCCTGCCTCGCCCGATGATCCGGGCGGGGCAGTTTTGCATTTGGTGGGCAGGCTTTTGCGG
>CBDTZA010000096.1:0-6661 GCA_965364785.1 uncultured Roseovarius sp.
GCAGCAAGGCCTCGGCCCGTTCGTACCAGGGGCGCATCGCATCAAACCCCACAGGCCAGCCGCCGGTGGGATGGGCGCGCTCCGCCGTACCCTCAAGATCATGGCGTTCGGGGCGCTCAAGGGTCGCGGCATAAAACACCGACGAGCCGCCAACACCTGCACCAATCGGGCCAAAGAATTCCGACGCGCGCCCGTTGATCGTGGCGCGCATCGGCCCCGGCCAATAGCCGCGCACCTGTCGCGCGACGGGGTCAACCATATCGGGGTTAAGGCCCTGGCGCTCGGCACGGTGACCGTTGGGGCCTTTTTCAACGAACAGCACCGACAGGCCCATTTCGGCAAGCCTGCGCCCGACGATTCCGCCGCCCATGCCGGCGCCAATCACGATCACATCCCAAAGGGTATCGCGAATGTCGGCGCTCATTGCGTGACCTTGGGCGCAGCCTCGGGGGCGGCAAATACCGGCGCGAACAGATCGCTGAGTGCCCGCGCGGCGCGGTTGGTCAGGTGGTTATTGTCGAAATACCACGCCTCGCCGCCCTGCATCACCGAACAGGCGGTCGCGTCGCACAGGCGGGGCCAGCCGTCGATCAGGGTTATCCGCCCGGCATCGGCAAGCGCGACAAGCGGCGCTTCGGCACGCGCGGCGCGCTTGGTCGCCTCGGCCACGGATACCTCAAGACGGGCTGCATCGTCGCGCGCCATCCGACCATGCGCCAGAGCGCGGGCAACTTGACGCGAGTCATACTCTGGCACCTCGGGCATCTGGCGCAGCACGAAGATGCGCCCGAATTGCGGGGCAAGCTCTGCCACTGTGCGGGTCAGCGCGGCGTTGAACAGGGTGTGTTGCGGCCCCACCGGCAGATTGCTTTCAGGCGCGGGGGCAAGGGTGATGCGGTTATGGCCGTCAAGGCCGCTGCCCTTTCCGGTGGCATAATAGTTCCACCGCCCGACCAGAAGCAGGGTCTTGAGGCTGTCAATCTGCGACAGCCCTGCGCGGATCGTTTGATTGGCACGGGTACACTCAGCATCCTGCGCCGGGGTGGCGGCGCTTTCGGATTTAGTAACCCCAAAGAGCGGCGCACACCCGGCATGCCAGATCACCAGAGCGGGGCGGTTGGCGGCAAAGGCTGCGCGCTCTATCCCCTCTTTCATCGCCCGCAGGTGGCTATCCCCCCAGATCAGCACCTCTGGCGCGCCTTCGGGGCCAATCGGGCAGGCCTCCACCCCGGCCAGCGGGCCGGTATCGGCCACCACGCAGCGCGACCAATCCTGATTGAAATCGCCAGAGGCCTCGATATGGGTGCGCACGACGGGCGCAAAGCGGGTCGCCATGCCATCACTTTTCCAGATCAGCGCGCCAAGCGCCAGCAACACGCCAGAGGCCAGAACCGTACCGCCCACCAAGGGCAGTGTCGCCGGGCCACGCATGCGCCGCACGGGCCGCTCGACAAAGCGCCAGGACAGCACCGCAAGGCCGAAGGCCAGCACCAGCCAAAGCGCCGCCTCGGCCGCGCCGGAATAGCCGCCGCGCCAATACTGCGAGAGGGTCAGCACCGGCCAATGCCAAAGGTAGAGCGAATAGGAAATTACCCCGATGAACACCGGCGCCGGGTGCGAGAGCGCGCGATTGACCGGGTTCACGTCGCGCCCATTGGCAAGGATAAGAACCGTGCCAATCACCGGCACAAGCGCCTGAAGCCCCGGAAAGCCCGCACCCGGCGTGATCATCACGATCCCCACCAGCACAAGCCCAAGCCCGGCCCAGGACAAGACCGGATGCACCGCCCATTGCAGGCCCCTTTGCTGGCCGACGATGGCCAAAAGCACCCCGGCCAAAAGCTCCCATGCGCGGAACGGGAATAGGTAGAACGCCGCCGTCGGCGAGGTGGCGGTCAGGCGCACGCAGGCCAACAGCGACAGGATCGCTGCGCCCGCCAATATGGCGGGCAGCGCGCGCCGCCAACGCACCAGCAGCAAAAGCGCGAAGGGCAGGACGATATAGAACTGTTCCTCCACGGCCAGCGACCACGTGTGCAACAGCACCTTATCCTCGGCGCCGATGTCGAAATACCCCGCCTCACGATAGAAATATACGTTCGACAGATAAACCGTCGCCGCAATCAACGCCTTGCCGAAGGCGCGAAATTCGAACGGTAAAAGGACGAACCACGCCACCACAAACGACGCCGCCGCCATGGCGAAATAGGCCGGCGCGAGCCGCCTGATCCGGCGCAGGTAAAAGGCGCCAAGCCGGATGCGCCCGGTCGCAATCAATTCGGACCAGAGAATGCCGCCGATCAGGAACCCCGACAGCACGAAGAAGATATCGACACCGACAAACCCGCCCGACAACCCCGGCAGGTCAAAATGATAGAGTACCACCGACAACACGGCGATGGCGCGCAGCCCGTCGATCTCGGGGCGATAGCCCGAGGGAAATGCGCCACCCTGGCCACTCATTCTGCGGCCTCGCCTTGGGTCCATGGCGCGCAGGTGGCAGGCGTGGGGGCGTCAAAAAACGCGGGCATCGGTGCGTCGGAAAGCACAGCCTCATAGACCGCAAGCACCTGTTCGGCCTTGCGGTCCCAGGTGAAATTCTGCGCGACCCAGGCCCGCGCCGTCTGACCGGTTTCGGCAAGGGCTTGGCGATCATCAGCGAGATAGCCCAAAGCATTACGAAACCCGGAAATGATCGTCTCGCGCGGCCCGATTGCCACCTTATAGCCGCGCCCGGCCTGCACCAATTCGCCGGGGCCGGCATAATCGACAATCAGCGGCGGCACGCCAAGCGCCATCGCCTCTAGCACCACACCGCCGCCAAATTCGCGGATCGAGGGAAAGGCAAACAGGTGACAGGCGGCAAGCACGGTCTGCACCTCCCTGTGCGGCAGCCAGCCGTGAAAGGTGATCGCGTCGCTGACGCCAAGGCCCTCGGCCTGCGCGCGCAGATCGCCCATCATCGGTCCGTCGCCCACCAGATCAAGCGTTAGCGCGCCCTCGCGCAGCATCGGCGCGGCGGCCTCGATCAGCATGTCGGGGCCTTTATAGGGCACCAGCCGCCCCACAAACCCCGCCCGCAACGGACCGGGTTGCGGCGCGACGGCGCGCGAAAACCGTGCCGGATCAACCGCGTTTTCGGGCAGGTAGACGCATTTGCCCTGCACCGCTTCTGGCATTTCCCCAAGGGTGTGGCGCGACCCGACAAGGATGGCGCTTGCATGGGCAAGCGTGGCGCGCCGCCCCGGCAGGGCCTTATAGGCACTGCGCAGATAGCTTAGCCATTCGCGCTCGCGGTGGCGTTCGCTCTCAAACCCCTGCGGCCAAGGCACGCCGCCATTGAGCGGCCCCAACACAAACGGCACGCCCACGCGGGCACATTTCGCGGCAATCGGGCTGGATAGGGTCGGGCTTAGCGGGGTGATGCGATGCACAATGTCATAATGCCCGGCGCGAATATCCGCGCCAAACGCTTTCCAGACGAGATGTTCAAACCACGGATAAGACAACGCATTGATAAGCTGAAGCGTGGTCCAGCCCTTGCCCTCGCCCATCCGAAGCTTTTGCCCTAGCGCCCAGAGCGGGCGGGCCAGAGCCTCGGAATTGATGGCGGTAAACTCGGTCCCCTCGCACAGGCCCGCGCGCAGGAACGCGTCGCGGTTGCGCACCTGCGTGACGATATGCACATCCGCCACCTCGCGCAGCGCGCTTGCCAGCGACCAGCCGACCAGCGGCACACTGACCCATTCGGGGTTGGCGGCCTCGGCAATTGCCAGAACGCGCAGTCTTTGCCCTGTCATCGCGCGCCCCTCACATCACCGGGCGCCAGCCAAGCCGGCGATGGCCCTGGCGCGTCGGGCTTTGATCGCGCATCTTTTCGGCGAGGCCCAGAAGGGTGCCGGCAAACAACCATGTGAGCGGCGTCAGCGTCGCATTGGGCAGCATGTCAATCAGGTTGATCGCCAGCAAAAGCGCCACTGGCCCTAAAAGCGGCGAGAGGTCATGACGTCCAAGTCGGCGGCTATTGATCCAGAGCATCAGGATCGGCAGGGCGATCAGGCCAAACTCGGCCATATACCCGACCCAGCCATAAATCCCGATCAGAATAATCCAGCGCCCGTCAGTCACGGTTTCAATGATGCCAGTATAGGGGTTCAGGATATGATTTCGACCCCAGCTTCCCCAGCCAAAAAGCGGCTTGAGATAGGCGCGCTCCATCAGGATATCCTCGTTATCCAGACGGAACTGCAGGGAATTTGCGCGCTCGGGGCTGGCCCGGCCCGCCTGTTCCAAAAGCCAGTCGACCGGGACAAGACCGGCCCCCTTGAGCACGGGATAGCTAATCGCGATAAGGGCCATCGCCGCCGCAATGCGCAATTGCATCCGCGCCGGCAGCAAAAGCGCCAGCGGCGCAAGATAGATGCCATAGATCAGCGAGCCGAGCGATTTGCACAGCACCAGCACAAGCCCCAGATAAAGCGCCGCGCCGATCAGGACCATCCGACGGCGGCCATCTGCCTCGCGCGCGAGAGCAATCGCACAGGTGATCGCCATGACGGTAAAGAACGCCACCCATAACCCGTGATACATGAACACGATCGGGCGAAACCCACCATCGCGGATCATCTGTTCGAAGTTATGCTGGAAATAGCCATAAATCCAGATGTTAAGCTGTGGCGACAGGCGGACCTCAAGCAGCATCGGCAAGGAATAGATCAGCCCGCCGAAAAACAACGCACCCACCAGTTCGCGCAAGCCCTGCGGCGTGGCCAATATCTGCCGGGCCATCAGGAAAGGCAGGATCAGGATGAACTGCAACAGCACAAGCGCCACCATATCCTTGAGGCCAAGGGCCGGCAGGCCGATGCTGCCGTAAAATACCGGTTCGAGATTGCCCAGAACTGTGGCGATTGGGCTAAAGATGAACAACAGAACCAAGACGCGTGCCACCCGCCCGCGCGGCAAAAGCGGCGCTTGTCGGCCATAGTAAAACAGGCAGATCGCAAAGGTGACCACACTTGGCAGGGATTCCTTGGTCAGCGGCGGCATGAGGGGGAAATCAAACGCGGCGGGCGGCGGCGGCAGGAACATATAGGCCCCCAGCAACGACCAGATCAGCGCACGCTCAATCGGCCAGCGACGAAACATCACCAGCGTCACCAGCGGCCAGACCGCCAACATGAGATAGGCCAAACCATTCGGCATAACGCGCCGGGTACCTCTTTTTGTTTACAACCACGCCATCTGTCGTTGATCAAAGCGCAGGCAAATCCGTTTGCCTGACCCGCGCCCTTATCCCCGCACCGGCCGACCGCAGGGTTGATTTACCGCTTACTCTATGCTCCAAAAGGGTCGGATATCAATAAATTCAACGTGCTAGCGTATTATTTCGCGCATGGCATGCATCAATGCCCGCGTATGGGGCTGATTGTTCTGACAAGTGCAAGGATCACCGGACCATGGCGCAGGCACAGCCCCTTCGGATCGCCTATTTGTGCGATCAAAGCCCCGAGGACCGCCATAGCTATTCTGGCGGCAATTCCCGGCTGTTGACGGCGCTGCGTGATCACGTCGGCGATGTCACTGTGCTTGGCACTGACTGGCACGCGGCCCAACCCGCCAGCCAGGTAATCGAGGCGCTGCCCGACAGCGTGACCATCCGCGCCCGCTGGCGCGCGCATCTGGCCTTGGGGCGGGTGATCGCACGCGGTGTGGCGCAAGAGTTGCGCCAAGGGCAGTATGACGTGTTGTTCTGCGGCTATAGTTTTCAGTCGCTGCACCGGCTTCGCCTGCCTTATCCGATGGTCACGGCCTATACGTCGGACGCGACACCGACGGTTTACAGACGATCCGAAGTGGGGGCCGCGTTCGGGTCATTCCTGCGGGTGTCGCGCCTGGTTGATCCGCTGATCCTGCGGGCAGAGCGCCAGGTGTTTCAGGGAACGGACCTGTTGTTCTGGCCAAGTGAGTGGCTCAAATCCAAGGCCGATCCGCTTTATGATCTTGATCCGGCAAGATCGCTTGTCGTGCCATGGGGTGCCAATATCACCGACCCCGGCCCGCCCAAGGCGCCGCCGCCTCTGGCAAAGGGGGCACCGGTGCACCTTTTGGTTCTGGGGCGCGACTGGTTTGCCAAGGGGGGCTCGGTGGCGTTTGAGACGATGAAGAGGTTGCGCGCTGCGGGGCATGATGCCCAGCTAACGGTGATCGGCTGTACACCGCCCGCGGGTCACCTAAATGCCCATGTCACCGTGCATCCGCATCTTGATAAATCCCAACCCGACGAGCGGGCGATTTTTGACGCCTGCCTAGGGTCGGCGCATTTCATGGTGATGGCGTCGTTTGAATCCTATGGCTTTGCCTTTTGCGAGGCCTCGGCACATGGGCTTCCGTCGCTTTGTCTCAAGGTGGGTGGGGTGCCGGTGCGCGACGGTGTGAACGGCCATGCCATCGCCGACGGGGGCGACACCGTTGCCGCCTTCACGGCGCTGATTGGCGGCTATCTGGATAGTCCCGCCGCCTATGGCGCGCTACGCGCCACGACCCGGCGGGAATATGAAACGCGATTGAATTGGGGCGCGTGGGGCAACACGGTGCGCGACCGGCTGATTGCGGCGCGCCCCGGTATGGGTAACGTTTAGCCGATCAACAGCCCGTACCG
>CBDTZA010000097.1:0-6600 GCA_965364785.1 uncultured Roseovarius sp.
GATTGACGTGATCGCACGCGGGGTGGATTTGGTGCAAACGGGGCGCGCGCTTGCGCTTTGCACAGGCCCCATTCACAAAAAGGCGCTTCAGGACGGGGCAGGCTTTGCCTATCCCGGCCATACCGAATATCTGTCCGCTCTGGCGGGGGGCGCGCGGGTGGTGATGATGCTGGCTTGCGATACGCTCCGCGTCGTGCCGACGACCATCCACATCCCTCTTTCAGAGGTGCCAGCGGCGCTGACCCCCGCGGTGTTGGAAGAGACGATTCGCATCACCCACGGCGCGCTTATCCGTGATTTCGGCGTGGCGCGCCCGCGCCTTGCCATTGCCGGGCTTAATCCGCATGCGGGCGAGGGCGGCAAGATGGGCCATGAAGAGATCACCATCATCGCCCCCGTGCTTGACCGTCTGCGCACTGAGGGCTTTGATCTGCGCGGGCCGATGTCGGGCGATACGATGTTTTACGCCGCTGCGCGTGCGGGTTATGACGCGGCGATTGCGATGTATCATGATCAGGCGCTGATCCCGATCAAGACGCTGGATTTCGATCGCGGCGTCAATGTGACGCTTGGCCTGCCGTTCATCCGCACCTCGCCGGATCACGGCACCGCTCTGGATATCGCAGGGCAGGGGATCGCCAACCCCACCTCGTTGATCGAGGCGCTGAAAATGGCCCATAGCATGGGGGCTGCGCGCCGGACATGAGCACGATTGACACGCTTCCGCCGCTGTCAAAGGTGATTGCCGCGCATGGCCTGTCGGCGCGTAAATCGCTGGGGCAGAACTTTATTCTGGACCTGAACCTGACCGCGCGGATCGCGCGTCTGGCGGGCGATCTGAGCGCGTGCGATGTGCTTGAAATCGGCCCCGGTCCCGGCGGGTTGACCCGTGGGCTTTTGGCCGAGGGCGCGCGCCGGGTGCTGGCGATTGAAAAAGACGCGCGCTGTATGCCCGCCTTGCAGGAAATTTCCGACGCTGCACCGGGTCGGCTCCAGGTGATCAATGCCGACGCGCTTGATCTTGACCCGCTGCACTATCTCACGCCGCCGATCCGTGTGGTGGCCAATCTGCCCTATAATGTCGGCACCGAGCTTTTGATCCGCTGGCTGACACCCAAGGGCTGGCCACCGTTCTGGCAAAGCCTGACCCTGATGTTTCAGCGCGAAGTGGCCGAACGCATCGTTGCCACGCCGGGCAGCAAAGCCTACGGTCGCCTTGCCTTGTTGGCGCAATGGCGCGCGAGCCCCCGCATCGTTCTGGGCCTGCCGCCCGAGGCCTTTACCCCGCCGCCTAAAGTCTCAAGCGCGGTGGTGCATTTCGAGGCCCTGCCAGAGCCGCGCTATCCGGCCGATCCCAAAATCCTGGAATGGGTCGTGGCGCGTGCCTTTAATCAACGCCGCAAGATGCTGCGTGCCGCCCTCAAGGGCAGTGCGCCGGACCTTGAGGATCGCCTGATCGCGGCGGGGATCAAGCCCACCGACCGCGCCGAAACCGTTGGTCTTGAACAATTTTGTGCGTTGGCGCGGCGGATGCCGGGCGGCTCTGAGGCGGATTAACGCGTCAGGACAAGCGTGCCGCCGGTGATCTCGATGCTGGAATAAAGCTGAAGATAGCTCATGCCCAAAAGCGATTGCTCCATATCGCCCTGATTGACCACGGCGCGCACATTGGTGTGGCGCACCCCGCCAACCGCAACTGTGTCAAGGCGCACCGGCGCCGTGCGTACCATGCCATTAGCGGTATAGGCGCGCCCCAGATAGGCCAGCTTGCCCGTATCAATCCCGACCCTTTCGGCGTCGGCGTGGCTTAGAACCACCTGCGAGGCACCGGTATCGACCACAAAGCGCACCGGCTCGCCGTTGATGTCGGCGGTCAGGTAATAATGCCCGTCGGGCGCGCGTGGCAACTCGATCCGGCCATCTGACGCGGTTGTCTGCATCGGGCGGACGGTCTGGCGAATATCATCCCAAAGCCCCACCACGGCAATTGCGCCGAGAAAGATCAAGCCCCAGATCAGCGCCTGTTGCACCAGTTTGCCAAGCGATGCGCGGTTTTGCGCCACGAACCAGAACAGAACCGCCGCGCCGAGAATAACCAGATAGGTCAGCCGTGCGTAATCAAAGTTTTCCATATTTATAATATAGGCGTTCGCGGCCGGTCTAAAAGGCTAACCAGCAAAACCAAAGCCTTTCAGCCCGTCCAGCACAAACTGCACCGCCAGCGCCGCCAGCAGCATGCCAAACAGCCGCGTGACCACGACGATCCCGGTTTTGCCCAGCAGCCGTTCAAACATCCCCGCAAGCAGGAAACTGAAAAACACCAGCATAACGACGGAGATCATCAGCACAACAACCCAGGCAAACCCAATCCACCCGGGTTGGTCGCCAACCAGCAGAATGATCGACGCAATTGCCCCCGGCCCCGCAATCAGCGGAATGGCCAGCGGAAAAACCGACGGATCAGGGTGGTCGTCTTCATCTGCGCGATGTTCACGCCGTTGGGTGCGACGCTCAAACAACATGTCCAAGGCCGTGAGAAACAGCAAAATCCCGCCCGCAACCCGAAAGGCGTGCATCGAGATGCCGACAAATTGCAGAACCGATTCGCCAAAGGCAGCAAAGACGGTCAGCACGCCGATTGCCACAAGACAGGCGCGCAGGGCAATCTTGCGCCGCTGCTCGCTGGTCAGGCCTTGGGTCACCGCCACAAATGCCGGAACCAGCCCGGGGGGGTCCATGATCACGAAAAGCGTGACAAAGGCGGTGATCAGAAAGGAGGTATCCATGCGGTGACCTTAGCGTGATTTGGCGCGGGGCGCACCCTGTGGTTTTGTCTAGCTTTCGGCCGCTTCCAGCCGCTCAAGCGATTCCATCCAGAGGGTCTCTGCCAGCGTCAGGGCATGTTCGATTTCGGCGAATTTCTTTTGCCACTCTTTCATGCCGTGAATGTCGTCATAAATCGCGGGATCGGCCAGTTTGGCGGCAACACGCGCTTTCATTTCTGACAGTTTTTCAATACGTTGCTCGCACTTCTTCGCGTCTTTCTTTAACGCTAGAATGGCATCGCGCGAGGGTTGTTTCGGCTTGGCGGATTTGGCATTTTCAGCCGTCTTGGCGGCTTTGGCGGGCTTGTCACTGCCAAGCAGCATCGCCCGGTAGCTTTGCAAATCGCCCTCATAAGGCGCCACATTGCCATCCTTCACCAGCCAGAGCCGATCCGCCACAAGGCTAAGCAGATGCATGTCGTGGCTCACCAGAATGACCGCGCCGGAATAGGTGGTCAGCGCCTCCACGAGCGCCTCGCGGGATTCGATATCAAGGTGGTTGGTCGGCTCATCGAGGATAAGCATATGCGGCGCATCAAGCGTGGCGAGCATCAGCGACAGCCGGGCCTTTTGCCCCCCCGAGAGACGCCCGACAAGCGTTTCGGCCTGCTCGGCACCAATGCCAAACCCGCCAAGCCGCGCCCGAAGCCGCGCCGGGGTCTCGGTGGGGCGCATGCGGCGGATGTGATCAATCGGGGTTTCATCAATGTGAAGCTCGTCCACCTGATGCTGGGCGAAATAGCCGACCCGAAGCTTGGAGGCCTTGGTGATCCGCCCTTGCATTAGGTCAAGTCTGCCCGACAACAGCTTGGAAAGAGTAGACTTTCCTTCGCCGTTTCGGCCCAAAAGCGCAATCCGGTCATCCTGATCAATCCGCAGATCGAGGCGCGACAAAACCGGCTTGTCATCATAGCCAACGACGCCGTTTTCAACGCGGATGATGGGCGGCGAAAGCTCTTCCGGCTCGGGGAAGGTGAACCGTTTCAAGGCGGCCTCTTGCGGCGTCGTGATCGGCTTGAGTTTGGCAATCATCTTGAGGCGCGATTGCGCCTGCACGGCCTTGCTCGCCTTGGCGCGGAACCGGTCAACAAAGCTTTGCAGATGGGCGCGGCGTGCATCCTGTTTGCGGGCCTCGGATTCGGCCGCCGCAAGGCGCGCGGCGCGGGTGTCGGCAAAGGTCTCATACCCGCCCTGATAGAGGGTCAGTTTCTTGTCTTCGAGATGCAGGATTGATCCAACAGCGCGGTTCAAAAGCTCGCGATCGTGGCTCACGATCAGGACCGTATGGGGATAGCGCGCCAGATAGCTTTCAAGCCAGAGCGCGCCCTCAAGGTCAAGATAGTTGGTCGGCTCGTCGAGCAACAACAAATCAGGCTGGGCAAACAGCACCCCGGCAAGCGCCACCCGCATCCGCCAGCCGCCCGAAAACGCAGAGCAGGGCATGCGTTGCTCGGCATCGGTAAAACCCAGCCCCTTGAGGATGCTGGAGGCGCGCCCCTCGGCCGACCAGGCGTCGATATCGGCAAGCCGGGTCTGGATGTCGGAAATCCGCCCCGCCGCAGTGGCGGTATGGGATTCCTCAAGTAATTCAGCACGTTCCGTGTCAGCCGCCAGAACGGTATCAATCAGCGATACCTCGTTTCCCGGCACCTCTTGCGCGACCCCGCCGATGCGGGCACGCGACGGCAGGCTGATCTCGCCGCTCTCAAGCGCCAATTCGCCCCGGATCAGGCGAAACAGCGTGGTCTTGCCGGTGCCGTTCCGGCCGACAATGCCCACCTTATGGCCATCAGGAATGGAGACAGACGCGTGATCAATCAGCGTTCGCCCGGCGACGGAATAGGAAATATCATTTATGCGCAACATGGCCCCCGCATGCCGCATGCGCACGCCCGCGTCAATCGCGGCTTTTCAAGACGCTGTCCGGGTGGTATTGGGGCCGCGATCAAAAGCGGTCGGGCAAGGGGCCTGATCGATGATTTTAACTGAAAAGAGGCTGAAATGGCTGTTGAACGCACGCTGAGCATCATCAAACCCGACGCAACCAAACGCAACCTGACCGGCAAGATCAATGCCAAGTTCGAAGATGCCGGTCTGCGCATCGTCGCACAAAAGCGCATTCAGCTGACCCCGGCACAGGCCGGCGTTTTCTACGAAGTCCACAAAGAGCGCCCGTTTTACGGCGAATTGTGTGATTTCATGGCGTCTGGCCCGGTTGTGGTTCAGGTTCTGGAAGGCGAAGGCGCAATTGCCAAAAACCGCGAAGTGATGGGCGCCACCAACCCCGCCGACGCGGCCGCCGGCACCGTGCGCGCGGATTTTGCGGAATCGGTTGGCGAAAACTCGGTTCACGGCTCGGACGCCGCCGATACCGCCGCTCAGGAAATCGCGTATTTCTTCTCGGGTCTCGAACTGGTCGGTTAAGACTTCACTCAAGACTTTAAGATCAGACCGCATCCTATTATTAGGGTGCGGTTTTTTTGTTTAAAGGCTGGTTTAAATACTTGCGAAATCGTCGAAAACCTGTGCCACCTCAGGCCGCACATTTTGCGGTTTTCCGGGTTTTGGGGCGGGCGGTTTTGCCTCGCTTTTGGGCGGTTGTGCCTGTGCCATGGGTCTGCTCCTGCGCCTGCTTTTTTATGTCAGCAAGGTCCGGGCGCGCGGGGCCTGCGCTGTTGATGTATTTTAGCGAACCACGATTTCACGGCCCGAGTGCGGCGGGAATGTGGCAAAATCTGGGCAACCCTGTCGAGGAATGTCGCAAGGTCCGGTACCCCCGGACCCCGCACAGGATCATATCGACGTGCCTCAGGCGACCATTTTCTCGACCACCCCGCCAAAGGACGAGGGCGTCGGCACGATTGTGACCCCCGCCTCTGACAGGATCTCGACCTTTTCCTGGGCTGATTAGCCAAACGCCGACACGATTGCGCCCGCACGGCCCATGCGCCGTCCCTTGGGCGCCGACAGACCGGCCACATAGGCGGCGACGGGTTTGCTCATGTGATCGCGGATATAGGCGGCGGCTTCGGCCTCTTGCGGGCCGCCAATTTCGCCAACCATGACCACGGCGTCGGTGTCGGGATCGTTCTCAAACAGTTCAAGCACGTCGCGAAAGCTTGATCCGTTGATCGGATCGCCGCCAATGCCGACCGAGGTCGACACCCCGATGCCGCGCTCTTTCATCTGGCTTGCGGCTTCGTAGCCAAGCGTGCCCGAGCGCCCGACAATGCCGATGCGCCCGGTCAGGCCGGTCACCAGCACGCGGGTCGATTTATCAATGAGAATGGCCATCATGCAGCCCCTTTTTTCGCGGGTTTCGTGTCTTTCCAGGCGTTTACCACCAAATTTGCGGCATCGGCGAGGCTCTCGGCGGTGATGATCGGAAGGCCGCTTTCGGCGATAGGTTTGCGGCCCTCATCGACATTCGTGCCCGACAGGCGCACCACCAGCGGCATGGTCAGGGCAAGCTCTTGATAGGCGCGAATGACGCCTTCGGCGATCCAGTCGCAGCGGTTGATGCCGGCAAAGATGTTGACCAGAATCGCCTCGACATTTCGGTCATTCAGAATCGCCTTAAACGACATCAAGACCCGCTCGGGCGAGGCGCCACCGCCGACATCTAGAAAATTGGCAGGCTCTCCGCCGGCCATCTTGATCATGTCGAGCGTCGCCATCGCAAGACCCGCCCCGTTGACGATACAGCCGATTTCACCCTCCAGCCCGATATAGGCCAACCCGCGACCCTCGGCGAAGGTTTCGCGTTTGTCTTCCT
>CBDTZA010000098.1:0-6557 GCA_965364785.1 uncultured Roseovarius sp.
GCACGCTCTATCTGCGCGCACAGGCGCCCGCGATGCTGGCCATGGCCGAGACCGTCTGGCTACAACTCGGACCGACCATGCGCGCCCTCTACGGGCGTCTGCGGCGCAAAGACCCACCGCATCATCACCGCCTTATCATTGCGGCCCTCAAGGCGGGGGACGAACCAAGCCTGCGCCTCGCCGTGCGCTCGGATGTGACGCAGGGCCTCAAGATGCTGGTCGGATAGGCTGGCATGGATCATGCGACGCTTATGATCACGCTTGGGGCGCTGTTCCTTCTGGGGCTGGTCGCCGACACAATCGGGCGTCGCACACGCTTGCCACGGGTCACGTTGCTGTTGATCTGCGGCATCATCGCGGGCGGCTCGGGCTTTGATCTGATCCCACCAGAGGTGCGCGTGCTTTATGATTTCCTGTCGGTCATGGCGCTGACCATGGTTGCGTTTCTGCTGGGAAGCTCGTTGACACGCAAAGCGCTGAAACGTCACGGTGAGGCCATTTTGCTGGTCTCGCTGGCGATTGTGCTGGCCACGCTGATCGTGGTGAGTGTCGGGTTGTGGCTGATCGGTGTGCCGGCCCCCGTTGCCTTGCTGTTGGGGGCGATTGCCTCGGCCACAGACCCCGCGGCGACGCAGGATGCGATCCGGCAATCAGGCTCGAAGGGGCCGTTTGTGGACATGCTCCGCGGCATCGTGGCAGTCGACGACGCCTGGGGCCTTTTGGCGTTTTCGCTGGCCGTGGTCTTTGCCCATATGCTGGGCGGCACAGGCGATTCCGCCGTTCTGTCAGAGTCGCTCTGGGAAATCGGCGGCGCGGTTGGCCTTGGGGCGCTGATCGGCTTGCCTGCGGCCTATCTGACCGGACGGCTTAGCAAGGGAGAGCCGCTTCAGACCGAGGCGATCGGCATCGTCTTTCTCACCGCCGGGCTGGCGATTTGGGCGGGGGTGTCCTTTCTCATAGCGGGCATGGTCGCGGGGGCGATCATTGCCAATCTGGCGCGCCATCACGGCCGTGCCTTTCATGAGATCGAGCACCTGCAATGGCCCTTCATGGTGCTGTTTTTCCTGCTGGCGGGTGCACGGCTGGAACTGGGCCTTTTGGCCGAAATCGGGCTGCTTGGTCTCGGCTTCATCGCTTTGCGCACAGGCGCTCGGGTGGCTGGGGGCTGGATTGGTGGCGCCCTTGCCGGTGTGTCTCTGGCCGAGCGGCACTGGTTCGGCGCAGCACTTTTGCCGCAGGCGGGCGTTGCCGTGGGCATGGCTCTGGTGGCCGCCCGCGAATTCCCCGACTCCGGTGAAATGATTCTTACCCTGACCATCGGTACTACGGTTCTGTTTGAACTCATCGGTCCGCTGATGACCGTTCTGGCCATCCGCCGGGTCAACAAAAGCGCCGAGTAAAGCCGCGCCCTGCGTTTCTTCTGGCCTTAAATATCCCCGCCGGAGGCATCCCGGATATCCACCCGCGATGCCCCTTGCGATGGATCGCCCGGCTTAAGCAGCTAGGCCCTTTGAACCGATTTTGAGGAACTTCTCGCGCCGGTCCTTGATCAGGGCCGCGCGGTCTTTCTTGTCCAGCTCGCCAAGCATCGCCTGAATGGCCTTGCCCACCGCCACAATCGTGGTTTCGCGGTCGCGGTGCGCCCCGCCAAGCGGCTCGTCGATGATGCGGTCCGCGACGCCGAGCTTGATCAGATCCTGCGCCGTCAGGCGCAGCGCCTCAGCCGCCTCGCGCATTTTCTCAGAGTCTTTCCACAAGATACTGGCGCAGCCCTCGGGCGAAATCACCGAATAGACCGAATGATCCAGCATCGCCACGCGGTTGGCCGAGGCAAAGGCCACCGCCCCGCCAGAGCCACCCTCACCAATGATCACGCTGACCAGCGGCACACCGATTTGCAGACAGGTCTCGGTCGCGCGTGCAATCGCTTCGGACTGGCCGCGCTCTTCGGCGCCCTTGCCGGGATAGGCGCCGGGGGTGTCGACAAGCGTCACCACAGGCAGGCCAAACCGGTCCGCCATTTCCATCAGGCGCACCGCCTTGCGATAGCCCTCGGGTCGGGCCATACCGAAATTGCGGGCAATCCGGCTTTTGGTGTCATTGCCTTTTTCATGGCCGATCACCATCACCGGGCGGTCATTAAGCCGCGCCAATCCCCCCATCACCGCGTCATCCTCGCCAAAGGCGCGATCACCCGCCAGCGGGGTATATTCGGTGAACAGCGTCTCGATGTAATCGCGGCAATGCGGGCGGTCGGGATGACGCGCCACCTGACATTTGCGCCAGGGGCTTAGGCTTTTGTAAAGATCGCGCAGCAAATCCGCCGCCTTGCGGTCAAGCGCGCTGGCCTCGGCCTCGACGTTCATTTCCGCATTGGCCCGCGCCATGGCGCGCAGCTCTTCGGCCTTGCCTTCAATTTCGGCCAAAGGCTTTTCGAAGTCGAGGTAGTTGGTCATCGCTTACTCCACGGTTGCCGTGGCGTTATATGGTGCCGTGGCGGATGATTTGCAATCATAACCGGGCAAGTCCGGCCCGAAGCGCCAGTTCCGGTGAGGATAAAACCGCAACACCGAGATCATCCAGCAGCGGCGCGGCCCCCGCCATCGAGGCCTGCGCCAGAACGATTGCCCCGAGATTGGGCATTTGTGTCGCCTGTTGACGGGTAGCCGTGGCCAGGGCCGTGGCAAAATCCGCTGTCTTGCCTTCGGCAAAAAGCGGCCAAAGTCCGGGCAAGGGCAAGGGCAGGGGGATCAAGGGGCCGGGGTGACCGGCCGCCGTCATCGCCCCTTGCAACAGGGCAAGACTTGGGGCGCGGGTGCTGTCGAGGCAATAGACCATCAACACCGCGCCCTTGGTTTGGGCGGCCGCCTGCATCATCGGCCAATCGACGCGGATCGCGCCTGCGCGCGCCGCAACGGGGCCGATGGTGGTGCAGGTGCAGATCACCGGGCCGGGCGCGGCTTTGATTGTCTCGACGATCTCATCGCCAAGGGCGGCGTCGATGCCATGCTGCGCGCGCTCAAGAAAATCGGGCCGCATGACGTGATCAAGACGCGCAGTCGGCGCGATTCTGTCGCGCAACGCATCAAATGTGGCGCGATGCAGCTCGGCAGTGTGCAAAAGGGTCAGGGGCATGTCGGGTCTTACTTTGGTCACTGCGCCGGAAATAGCACAGGGATCAGGGTGGTGACCAGCAGCCCCGCCATGATCCAGTTGAACGCGCGAAGGCGTGCCGGGTTTTTCAAAAACCGGCGCATCTGTTGGCCCAGAACGGTCCAGCTGATGGTGCTGATCGAGGCGACCAGCACATAGATGCCCGCCACCCAAAGCACCGCCACAAGATCGCGGCCCGTGGCATAAAGCGTGACTGCCGAAAGCGCCATGCTCCAGGCCTTGGGATTGACCCATTGAAAGGCCGCAGATTGCAGGAATGTCAGCGGTCGGCCCTCGGCCACCGCCGCTTTTGGCGGGGCGGCATTGGCGATTTTCCAGGCCAGATACAGAAGATAGGCGACCGATACGAGTTTGAGGATCGTATAGCTGAGCGGCCAGAGGTCAAACACCTGCATCACCCCGATCCCGACCAGAAACACCATCGTCGGAAATCCGATCCCGATGCCAAGCATATGCGGCACGCTGCGGCGAAACCCGAAATTGGCACCCGAGGTCATGAGCATGAGGTTATTGGGCCCCGGCGTGATCACCGTGACAAAGGCAAAGCCGACGAGGGCGGTCAAAAGGTCAACTGTCATGACGGCAATCCTATGCGAAGGCCTATACATCTGGATGGCGTTTGTTTGCGCGACTGAAACCGCTCTGCACGGAAATGCGACCATGGGCAAGGGGGGCGCCCAGAGACTGGAGGCAAAGGATCGCAAGGCGAACCCTATCCTCAGGATGATTGGTCTATCCAAAAATGAAAGGGGGCCGTTGGTTCGGCCCCTCAGTCATTCCTGCCACGTATCTGGAAAGTTCTTGTCGCCTAGAGGTTTGGGATATTGAGAACCTGCCCGACGCTTAACTTGTCCGCGTCTGCCAGTGTCTCGCGATTGGCGCTCAGGATGTCGGCCTGACGATCGGTGCGCCCGTAAAAGCGATAGGCGATCGAGGCAAGGCTGTCGCCGGGGCTGACGATATAGGTCTGGATTTCGGGGGCAGCATTGGCGGGTTCTGACAGGGTGGCCAGCAACAGGGCGGTGTCGACCTGGCCCTCGGCGGTGACCAGAGATTTGGGCACCTCGACCTTGCCCTTTTTGGCGGCGTCATTGACCAGCGCGTGAATATAGCTTTCCGACTGGCCCTGCCGCAGCGCCTTGATGATCAGCGCCTCAAGATCCGTGGGCGCGCCGGGGATAGACGGGGCCATGGCAGGTGCCGCCGCGATTTGCGGTGCGGCTGCGGGGGGGCGCACATGGCGCACAGGGGTCTCAGTGGGCATCACGATGCGGGGCGTTTCGGGGGTCAACTCGACCGCCTCAGGCTCGGCCTGCGCCGGGGCAAAGGTGGCGAGGCTGGACAGGTCGGTGCCAGAGCGGGTCACATCGGTGATGCCTGGCGCCGCATGGTCGGCAGAGCGACGCGGTTTGCTGGGCTGAACAAGGATCAGGGCGATGGTGACGGCAAGGAAAGCTGCAACAATCAGGAAAACGCGTATCATTCTAAATAACCTTTAACACCATGCCTCTAGGGGGTTTGCCCGGTTGGTCATTGGCCTGCGAAGGTCGAAATATGGCCTTTTGCATGCGCAAGCACGGCGCCTCCCTCATTTTTTGCGGGCCCGACCTGTAGGGGCCATGCCGCTCAATCGGCCTAGATATAGTCGAAAGAGTGCGAATCGGTCAATATAAAGTGATTCGGGTTATGGAAACTTTTGGATTTTGCAATCTATGCTTGCGGGGTAGGCGGAAAACGCCCGTTTTGAGGCGCGTCCGACCGTTCACAAGCGTCGATCCGCTAGCCGTTTTCGCGCAGGATGCCGCCCGCAAGATAGAGCGACCCACAGATCAGGATGCGCGCCTGCGGGGTGTGGGCCACAATCGCGCGCACCGCGTCAAGGGCGCTGTCGGCTGTGCTGGCGGCAAGACCCACGCCGGTGGCGGCCTTGGCGGTCTCGCTGGCGGGCAGGGTATTGGCCTCACCGGGGATCGACAGCGCGGTCAGGCTTGCGGCCTGCGCCGCGAGGGGGGCGAGATAACCGGCGATGTCCTTGGTGTTAAGCATGCCACAGATCAGATGCGTGGGCCGTTTCGGCAGACCGGCAAGATGGGCGCCAAGCGCCAGACCCGCCGCAGGGTTGTGCCCGCCGTCAAGCCATAGCTCGGCCTCGGGCGCGGCCTCGACCAGCGGGCCGCGGGCCAGACGCTGCATGCGGGCGGGCCAGAACGCCGAAGTGACTGCGGCCTCATAGGCCGCGTCGCCCATTTGCAGATGGCGCAGTGCGGCAAGCGCCGCCCCGGCATTGTCGATCTGATGCACGCCGGGCAGGTTGGGCAGCGGCAGATCACGCAACCCGGTTTCGTCCTGAAAGATCAGGCGACCGCGCTCAACGCTGACATGCCAGTGTTGGCCTTGGGCAATCAGCGGCGCGCCAAGGCGGCGGGCGGTTGTTTCAATCACCTCCATCGCCTCATCGGGTTGCGGGCCAACGACGCAAGGCACACCGCGTTTGATAATCCCGGCCTTCTCAGTTGCGATTTTGGCCAACGTGTTGCCAAGATATTGTTCGTGGTCAATGGAAATCGGCGTGATTACCGTCAGCGCAGGCTTGGCGATCACATTGGTCGCATCAAGCCGCCCGCCAAGACCCACCTCAAGCAGGGTGAAATCGGCCGGGCTGCGCGCCATGGCGAGGATGCCGGCGCAGGTGGTGATCTCGAAATAGGTGATATTGCCGCCGTCATTGGCGGCGTAGCATTCATCAAGCACCGCCGTCAGATCCGCCTCGGAAATCAGATCACCCGCAAGGCGGATACGTTCGTGAAATCGCGCCAGATGCGGTGAGGTATAGGCATGCACGCGTTTTCCCGCTGCCTCTAGCCCGGCGCGGATCATCGCCTGGGTGCTGCCCTTGCCATTGGTGCCCGCGAGGTGGATCACCGGCGGCAGATCATTTTGCGGGTTTCCAAGCGCGTCCAAAAGGCGCCAGACCCGATCAAGCGTGAGGTCGATGATTTTCGGGTGCAGCGCCATCATCCGATCAAGGATGACGTCAGATTTGGGGGCGGTCATTTTTTAGCGGGCTTCTCGCTTATCTGCGTCTCAGCCGTGACCGGCTGTGTCGCGATGTCGCTCGCGCCGGGGGCGGGCAGGTCGCCGCGCACGGCGGGGGGAAGCCGCATCAGCATGCGGGCGATGGTGATCAGCTCTTCGCGCATCTCGGTGCGCGGCGTCACGCGGTCAAGCATGCCATGTTCCAGCAGGTATTCGGCGCGCTGAAACCCGTCTGGCAGCTTTTCGCGGATCGTCTGTTCAATCACACGCGGCCCGGCAAAGCAGATAAGCGCGCCCGGCTCGGCAATATGCACATCGCCCAGCATCGCATAGGACGCGGTGACGCC
>CBDTZA010000099.1:0-6553 GCA_965364785.1 uncultured Roseovarius sp.
ATTGCCCGGCTCAGCCGCCTGACATACCCGAAATGCCTGCTCGATGTCATTCTGGTGCTGGAGGAAGAGGATGAGCTGACGCAACAGACCCTGGCAGAGATCGACCTGCCGCCCTGGGTGCGGCCGGTGATTGTGCCCGACGGCAAACCCCGCACCAAACCGCGCGCGATGAACTATGCGCTGGATTTCTGTCAGGGCGATATCATCGGTATTTTCGATGCCGAAGATGCCCCCGACCCGGATCAGATCACGGTTGTGGCCCGCAGATTTCAACAGGCACCAGGCGATGTGGCCTGTCTGCAGGGGGTGCTTGATTACTATAACCCGCGGCAAAACTGGCTGGCGCGGTGCTTTACCATCGAATACGCCACCTGGTTTCGGGTCATGTTGCCGGGCATGGCGCGGCTTGGGCTGGCCATTCCGCTTGGCGGGACGACGCTGTTTTTCCGCCGCAACGTGCTTGAGGAACTGGGCGGCTGGGATGCCCATAACGTGACCGAAGACGCCGATCTTGGGTTTCGCCTGGCGCGCCATGGCTATCGCACGGAAATGGTCAACACCGTCACCGAAGAAGAGGCCAACTGTCGCCCCTGGCCCTGGATCAAACAGCGCTCGCGGTGGCTTAAGGGCTATATGACGACCTATCTGGTGCATATGCGCGCGCCGAGGCAACTCTATCAACAATTGGGGCCCTGGAAATTCTGGGGATTTCAGGCGCATTTCGTCTCGGCGCTGTCGCAATTTCTGCTGGCGCCGTTCCTGTGGTCCTTCTGGTTGGTGCTTTGGGGCCTGCCGCATCCGCTTGACCCGATTTTGTCGCGCGCCACGCTTGGCGCGATCTGCAGTCTGTTCCTGATGGTCGAGGCGCTCAATATCACGGTGCATCTGATCGCGGTGTCGGGGCGCAAACACAGACACCTCATGGTCTGGGCGCCGAGCATGCATTTCTATGCGCCACTTGGGGCAATTGCCGCCTATAAAGCGCTTTATGAACTGGTGCTAAAGCCGTTCTATTGGGACAAGACGACCCATGGTCTGTCGATCACCGCGCGCGGAAAGCGCACCTCAGACGGCGGATTTGACCTCGCCGGAATCAAGCTTGAGCCGAGTCACGAAGGCCTTTGAAATATGCGTGCGCAGGGCCTCGCTTGCGGCGTCGCTGTTGCGCGCCTCAATCGCGCTGATGATCGCATCATGCTCTTTTAATGCGTCCTCGCCGCGCCCTTCGGCGGCCAGCGATGTGGTGGCCAAGAGCGCCATTGAGCGATGCACAAGATCAAGCTGTTGCACCAGAAACCGGTTATGCGAGGCAAGGTGGATCTGTTTGTGAAACCGCCGGTTGGCGCGGGCCAGCTCTGCGGGCTTGCCCAAAAGCGCGCGGTCATCCTCGACCATATCGCGCAGAACGCGGACCTCTTCGGCACTGGCATGACGCGCCGCCAGATTGGCCGCCAGCCCTTCAAGCTCGGCGCGCACGACATAAAGTTCGGCCAGTTGGTTGTAATCCAGCGACGACACGATCAGGCTGCGCCCGTCGCGGGTCAGCATGGATTGCGTTTCCAGCCGTTGCAACGCCTCGCGGATCGGCGTGCGCGACACACCAAAGCGATCCGCCAGATCACTTTCCACAAGCCGGTCGCCAGGTTTGAAAATGCCCACATCAATCGCTTCAAGAATGAGCGAATAGGCGTCGGTTGGCTGGGGTTTCATCGGCATGTCCGTTTCGGTCAGGTTTGTCACTGCAAAACCTTATGCGCGCTTTGCCCGCAGGATCAAGCCTAGGCAGATTGCGCCCATTGTCGCGCCGCCCTATGATGCGCCCATGCCAAAGCCGCATTTCAGCCATGTCACCACTTGGGTCTTTGATCTGGACAACACGCTATACCCGCCCGCCGCGCGGCTGTTTGACCAGATCGAGACGCGGATGACCCAATATGTGATGGACACCCTGCGCGTGCGCCGCGCCGAGGCAGACCAGCTGCGCCATCAGTATTGGCGTGATCATGGCACCACGCTGGCGGGGTTGATGCGGCTGCATGACCTTGATCCCGGTCCTTACCTCGATCACGTCCACGATATCGCGCTGGATCATCTGGAACCCGACGCCGACCTTGCCGCGCGCATCAAGGCGCTGCCGGGGCGCAAGATCGTCTATACCAATGGCTGTGGACCTTATGCCGAGCGGGTGATTGCACGGCGCGGGTTAAGCGGCGCGTTTGACGCAGTGTATGGCGTCGAGCATGCCGGATTTCGCCCCAAACCCGAGGCCGAGGCCTTTGCCGCCATTTTTGCGCTCGATGGCGTAAGGCCGCAAGCCGCCGCCATGTTTGAGGACGAGCCGCGCAATCTGGCCGCCCCTCACGCCATGGGCATGCGCACCGTTCATGTCGCGCCCGAGCGTCTTGATGCGGCGCATATCCATCATCACACCGATGACCTGAGCGGCTTTCTGGCGCGTCTGGTCTGACGGGGTGCTGCGGCGAAATGCGCCTTTGCCGCGCGCGCGTGACGCGATACCTCAGGCGCTGAACCAAAATACTGAAGGGATTGACATGACACCGACCCCCACCCCCCCCACAGACCAAACCCCGCACGATCCTGATGCCGCCGCAGCGCGCCATATTTTGATTGGCGTGGTGATTTTTCTTGCGGCCTGGGGCGGTAGCATTGCGCTTTGGGGCATTCCGGGCCTTTATATTCCGGCATTGATCCTGGTGCCGGTGGTCTACGCAGTCTTGTTGCTGATTTCACGCAGCTAGGGCAGGGGATTGCACCGGCGAAAGGACGCGCACATGCAGGACTATGACATCGTCGTCTCGGGCGGGGGCGTGGCGGGGCTTACGGCCGCGGCGGTATTCGGCAGCGCCGGGTTCTCTGTGCTTTGCGTTGACCCAAGCCCGCCAATCACCGCGCGTGAGGCGCCTGGCTCTGATCTGCGCACAACCGCCTTTTTGCAACCCGCGCAGGCGCTTCTTGATCGCGCAGGCCTCTGGGCGCGCCTTGGGCCTTTTGCCACCGAGCTTCAGGTCATGCGGATTGTCGATGCCGGCGGCGAGACACCAGAACCGCGCATCACCAAGGAATTTGACGCCTCGGATATCTCGGATCAGCCGTTTGGCTGGAACCTGCCGAACTGGCTTTTGCGGCGCGAAATGGTGGCGCATCTGGACAGCCTCGCCAGTGTGACCTTCCGCCCCGGCACCGGCACAACGACGCTGTTCACCCGCGAGGGCGAGGCGCGCGTCGGCCTGAGCGACGGCAGCCGGGTGCGCGCCCGCCTTGTGATCGCCGCCGATGGGCGCAATTCACCCATTCGTCAGGCCGCTGGAATAGACGTTAAAACAACACGCTATGGCCAAAAGGCGCTGGCCTTTGCGGTGACCCATCCGATCCCGCATGCCAATGTGTCGACCGAAATCCACCGTTCGGGCGGGCCGTTCACTCTGGTGCCGCTGCCCGATCATGAGGGGCGACCGTCTTCTGCTGTTGTGTGGATGGAAGAGGGGCCCGAGGTGGCGCGTCTGGCCGCTTTGCCAACGCCCGCGTTCGAGGCCGAGATGAACATACGTTCCTGCCACCTGTTTGGCCCGCTGACGCTCGCCTCGCGGCGCACGGTCTGGCCGATCATAAGCCAGATCGCGGAGCGTCTTTACGGCGAGCGGGTGGCGCTTGTGGCCGAGGCCGCGCATGTGGTGCCCCCCATCGGGGCGCAGGGGCTAAATATGTCCCTCGGTGATATGCGGGTGCTGCTGGAACTGGCCGAGGCCGCACCAGAGCGGCTTGGCGACCGGCAGATGCTGGAAACCTATCACCGCCGCCGCCACTTGGAGATCAAGGCGCGGGTGACGGGGATCGACCTGCTCAATCGCGCTTCGATGATGCGCGCCCGCCCCCTGCGGGACGCGCGCGCCATGGGGCTGAACGCGATTTATTCGCTGGCCCCGGTGCGCAAGACGCTGATGCAGCTTGGCCTCGGCGCGCGCGGCTAAAGCACCTTATCCATCACGCTTTGCACCCGCCCAAGCGCTGCGGGCACATCATAGAGTTTGTCCAGCCCAAACAGGCCAAGCCGGAAGGTTCGGAACCCCTCAGGCTCGTTGCACTGAAGCGGCACGCCCGCCGCGATCTGCATGCCTTCGGCGGCGAATTTCTTGCCGTTCTGAATGTCGGGATCGTCGGTATAGCTGACCACCACGCCGGGCGCGCCAAAGCCCTCTGCGGCGACCGATTTGATGCCCTTGTCGACCAGCATCGCGCGCACGCCATTGCCAAGCTCCCATTGCGCCGCGCGCAGCTTTTCAAAGCCATAGTCGCGGGTCTCAACCATTGTGTCGCGGAACGCCCGAAGCGCATCCGTCGGCATCGTGGCGTGATAGGCATGCCCGCCATTTTCATAGGCCTGCATGATCGAATGCCACTTCTTGAGGTCAAGCGCAAAACTGTCCGAGGTCGTATCGGCCATGCGCTCAACCGCGCGCGCCGACATCATCACCAGACCGGCAGAGGGCGAGGCCGACCAGCCCTTTTGCGGCGCCGAGATAAGCACATCAACGCCTGTGGCCTTCATATCCACCCAGGCGCAACCGCTGGCAATGCAATCGAGCACCAAAAGCGCACCAACCTCATGCGCCGCACTGGCCAGCGCGGTGATATAGTCATCCGGCAGGATCACCCCAGCCGAGGTTTCGACATGCGGTGCAAAGACCACATCGGGCTTGGCCTCGCGGATTTTCGCGGTGACCTCATCAATCGGGGCGGGGGCAAAGGGGGCCACGGTGCCATTGCCGGTCTGGCGCGCCATGCAGACGGTGGTCTGTGCGGCAAAACCGCCGGCCTCGAAAATCTGGGTCCAGCGATACGAGAACCAACCATTGCGCACGATCAGAGCATGGGCATCACGGCCAAACTGTCGGGCCACGGATTCCATCCCATAAGACCCGCCCCCCGGCACGAGGACCACCGCATCGGCGTTATAGACCTCTTTCAACATGGCTGAGATGTCACGCATAACATGCTGAAAAGACGCGGACATATGGTTTAGAGAGCGATCCGTGAAGACAACTGAATATTCCAGCAGGCCATCGGGGTCGATATTGTCAAGAAGGGCGGTCATCAAGCTGTCTCCTGTTTTATCGGCTTGGGGCTAACCTGCCCGTAAGCTTTGGGCAAGTCTACTCTATCCTGTCGGGCGTGCGATCTGAAAGTTTGAGGCAAAGATGCTGCGACCCATGGCCTAGCCGATTGGCCCGGGGCGGCGTTCTTCGCTTAAAAGTACGTTGGCCTCTACATCACCTACGCCCGGCAACATCATGATTCTTCGACGCAAAACACGTTCAAAATCCGAAATATCACGGGCCACCACCCGCAGGCGGTAATCATAAAGTCCAAGGATATGCTCTACGGTCTGCACCTCGGGGATGGCCGAAACGGCGCGCTCAAAATCTTCAAGGCTGACGCGCCCCTTGGTGGCGAGCTTGACGCCAAGAAAGACCGTCACACCAAAACCCAGCTTTTCATGATCCAGATCCAGTCGCTGGCCCTTGATCACCCCGCTGTCATAAAGTCGCCGTATGCGTCGCCAGGCGGCGGGTTGCGACAGGCCAAGCTTGCGGCCGAGGGCGCTTGCGCTGATGGTGGCATCCTGCGTCAGGGCGCGCAGGATGAGGCGGTCGGTGGTGTCCAACTCGATCATAACGGCAGACCCTCATCGGATTTGATCCGCGCCACATGCATCAGCGCCTCGATATCGGCGATATGGGGCAGGGTCAGAATGGCACTGCGATAGATCTGTTGATAATGCGCCATGTCACGCGCAATGACCGAAAGCCGCAAGTCAACACGGCCAAGAAATGTTTGGATTTCAACGACATCCTGAACATTCTTCGCGCTCTGCATGAACTCGTCAAAGGCGCGCGGTTGGGTTTTGTCCAGCGTGATGCGCAACGATACCTCAACCTCATAGCCGAGCGCACGCCAGTCGATCACCGCGCGGTTGGCGCGGATGATGCCGGACGTCTGCATCTTGTCCAGACGCCGCGCACAGGTGGCGGGCGTGACCCCGGCAAGCTCTGCCAGGGCAGCTGGGCCAAGCATTGGGTCGTGCTGATAGTGGCGCAAAATACGACGATCTGTGTCATCAAGCATGAAATTATACCATAATGAGATTTTAGCGAATGGATATCACACAAATGGCGTGAATTGAATTACTTTTGTCTGAAATTTTGGGGCCAGACACCTATCCTGCGCCCAGACCAATCAAAAAGGAGACCGCCATGCGCGTCTATTATGATCGTGACTGCGATATCAACCTCATTAAAGACAAGAAAGTCGCCATTCTCGGCTATGGCAGCCAGGGCCACGCCCATGCGCTGAACCTGCGGGATTCGGGCGCGAAGAACCTTGTCGTCGCGCTGCGCGAAGGCTCGAAAAGTACCAAAAAGGCCGAGGGTGAAGGCCTGAAGGTCATGGGGATTGCCGAAGCGGCGGCCTGGTGTGACGTGATCATGTTCACCATGCCCGACGAATTGCAGGCCGAAACCTACAAGAAATACGT
>CBDTZA010000100.1:0-6491 GCA_965364785.1 uncultured Roseovarius sp.
GTGACAACCGGGCGCACGGTGGCGGTTGACCCGTCTTATGTGCAGCTTGGCGCCCCGGTCTGGATTGAAAAGGGCGGCAATGACCCGATCCGCCGTTTGATGGTGGCGCAGGATACCGGCTCTGCCATCAAGGGGCCGCAGCGGGCGGATATCTTTTTTGGTACCGGGGATGAGGCGGGGCGTGCCGCCGGGCGTCTGCGCGATCCGGGGCGGTTGGTGGTGCTTATGCCGATCCAGCGCGCCTATGCCATGTTGCCAGAGCAAGAGCCATGAGCCGCCGCCGCGTCAAACCTGAAGATCTGGAACTTTGGCACCAAGTGGCGCGCACGGCACGGCGTCTGAACCCCGAAAAGCCCGCAAAACCCCAGCCTTTGGCAGACAGTTTGGCCAAAAAACCACCCAAAGTGC
The DNA here is from genome assembly GCA_965364785.1 of uncultured Roseovarius sp. Lineage (GTDB taxonomy): Bacteria > Pseudomonadota > Alphaproteobacteria > Rhodobacterales > Rhodobacteraceae > Roseovarius. The sequence goes on from CBDTZA010000100.1 coordinate 409, forward strand.
CAGAGGGTCCCCGGATCGAAGAGTTCACGCTTGGCGAAAAAGCCACGAAATTCGGCCATAGCTTTGGTGTGCTGCCCGGCATTTCTGAACGGATCGCGGCCGCGCCGGTCGCAATGGACAAAAAGGCCTTTACTCGCCTTAAGCGCGGCAAGCTCATGCCAGAGGGCAAGATCGACTTGCACGGCATGACACTGGCCCAGGCGCATCCGGCCCTGACCGGGTTTATCTTGCGCTCGCACGGTGCGGGCAAACGGCTTGTTCTGGTGGTAACTGGCAAAGGCAAAGACCGCGATGCCGGTGGGCCGATCCCGGTGCGTCAGGGCGTATTGCGCCATAATGTACCGGAATGGCTTCGGGTGGCGCCACTTGCCCCGCTGGTGTTACAGATCACCGAGGCGCATTTGAAACATGGCGGCGGCGGCGCCTATTACGTCTATCTACGGCGTCAGCGATAACAAGGGGCGCGCGCGCCTCACGCCGACGCTCATCATCACCGTGGTGAAGATGAAATAACCCGCAACAAAGATATATTGCGTCTCAATCCCGACACCCAGATCAATCGCCACCCCGGTAAGGCCGGGCCCGATCGCCGAGCCAAGCACCATGATCGCGGCGGCCATCGCCTTGATGCCGCCAAGGTTGGCGGTGCCGTAAAATTCTGCCCAAAAGGCATTGGGCAGGGTGCTGTTGGCGCCGGTTGTCATGGCAAGAAACACGAACCCGAGCAAAAGCATGCCCGAGCCTTCTGCAAAGGCGAAAAACAGGAATGCCGCCACCATCGGGATCTGCATAAACGGCAAAAGCCGCGCGGTGCCAAGCCGATCAAGCGCCCAACCCGACAGGATCATCGCCCCAATACCGACACCTGTGTAAATCGGAAACATTGCGACCAATTCCACATGGCTGATTGATTTGACCTCGGCAAAATGGACCTGATGGAAAAAGAACGCGGTGTTAAAGGCCGCTGGCCCCAAAAGCGCGGGCACCATGAACCAAAAGAGGAAATGCCCAAGCGTCTGGCGTCGGGTCCAATGGCGCTCTTCCATCCCCAGCGACTGGCTGGTTTGGGCCCAGGATTGTGGCGTGCGCTCGCGCCGCAGCAACAGCATCAAAAGTGGAATACCAAGTACCGCAACGCCCGCCGCCACCAGCCATAGCATCCGCCAGTCATAGACCAGCAGAAGCGACACAAAGATCAGCGGCAGAAACGCCTCGCCCACCGCAAAGCCAAGGGTTGCCACCGACAACGCCTTGCCCCGCGCCGCCACGAACCATCGCGCCATGGCGACCACGGCGATATGGCTCATCATGCCCTGACCGGTAAAGCGCAGCGAAAAGATCACGACCGGCAACAGCCACCAGACCGGGTTGAGCGCCATAAAAACGCAGGCCGCGGTCATCATCACCAAAATCACCGGCGCCAACGTGCGCACCCGAAACCGGTCGGTCAGCCCGCCGGCCCAGACCATGACAAGCGCCGAGGCACTCGTGCCGAGCGTATAAATTCCACCCCACTGGCCATGGCTAAGCGCGAACGTTTCACGAATTTCGCCGGCGAAGATGGAAATGAAATAGGTCTGCCCAAAGCCCGACAAAAACGTCAGCAACACCCCGGCAGAAAGCCAGGGCGCATTGTCACGAAGGAAGGCGAGAATCGACATATCCCCTACGTCGCGCGAAACGCCGTCGAAGGGAAGGCCGAAGCGCGATCAGAGCACGTAGCGAGACAAATCCGCAGAGCGCATCAATTCGCCAAGGTTGGTCTCGACAAAATCCGCATTGACGATGACCGACGTGCCAGAGCGGTCGGGAGCGTTAAAGCTCAGCTCTTCGAATACACGTTCCATCACCGTATAGAGCCGCCGCGCGCCGATGTTTTCGATCGATTGATTGACCTCGGCGGCGATCTTGGCAAGCGCGGCGATGCCGTCTTCGGTAAAGGAAACCGTCACATCCTCGGTGCCCATCAACGCGGTATATTGCAGGGTCAGGGCGTTGTCGGTCTCGGTCAGGATACGCACGAAATCGGCCTCGGTCAGCGGGCGAAGCTCGACCCGGATCGGCAGGCGGCCCTGAAGTTCGGGCAAAAGATCGGACGGCTTTGCGATATGAAACGCGCCGCTCGCGATAAACAGGATATGGTCGGTCTTCACCGGGCCGTATTTGGTCGACACGGTCGTGCCCTCGATCAGCGGAAGCAGGTCGCGTTGTACGCCTTCGCGGCTAACATCGGCGCCGCGCGCATCGGAGCGGGCGCAGACCTTGTCGATCTCATCGAGAAAAACGATGCCGTTCTGCTCAACTGCGTCGAGGGCGGTTTTGGTGATGGCCTCATCATCCAAAAGCTTGTCTGCCTCTTCGCTAATCAGCATTTCATAGCTTTCGGAAACGGTAACCTTTTTGCGCGTGGTGCGCCCGCCAAAGGCTTTGCCGAAGATATCGCCAAGGTTCATCATGCCCATCTGACCGCTGGGTTGACCGGGGATATCCATCATGCCCATCGGGTTTGATGTATCGGCGACCTCAATCTCGATCACGGTATCATCAAGCAACCCGTCCTTTAGTTTTTTGCGAAACATCTCGCGGGTGGCGCCGCGAGCATCTTCACCGGCAATCGCGGTGATGACCCTTTCTGCGGCGGCGGTATGGGCACGGGCTTTGACATCCTCGCGCATGTCGTCGCGGGTCAGAGCAATGGCGATATCCACCAGATCGCGGATGATCTGTTCGACATCGCGACCGACATAACCCACCTCGGTGAATTTCGTCGCTTCAACCTTGATAAAGGGCGCGCGGGCAAGTTTGGCCAAGCGGCGGCTTATCTCGGTTTTACCGACACCAGTGGGCCCGATCATCAGGATATTCTTGGGATAGACCTCATCTCGGAGATCATCACCAAGCTGCTTGCGCCGCCACCGGTTGCGCAGCGCCACGGCGGTTGCGCGTTTGGCGTCGCTCTGGCCGATGATGAAACGGTCAAGCTCTGATACGATTTCGCGCGGGGTCAGATCGGTCATTTTGAAATACTCTCCACCGTCAGGTTGCCGTTGGTGTAAACACAGATGTCCGCAGCAATCGCCATGGCGGCGCGGGCAATCTGTTCGCCGTCGCGGTCGCTATCCATCATGGCACGCGCGGCGGCGAGGGCAAAATTGCCGCCTGAACCGATGGCGGCCACGTTATGCTCTGGCTCAAGAACGTCGCCGGCACCGGTGATCACATAAAGCTCTTCCCCGTCGGTCACGATTAGCATCGCCTCTAGCTTTTGCAGGTATTTATCGGTGCGCCAGTCCTTGGCAAGCTCGACGCTCGCGCGCTGTAATTGGCCGGGCGTCGCCTCAAGCTTGGCTTCCAGCCGCTCCAAAAGGGTAAAGGCATCGGCGGTCGAGCCGGCAAAACCGGCAACCACGTCATAGCCACCCGGAGAAATACGGCGCACCTTGCGGGCGGTGCCCTTGATCACGGTCTGGCCAAGGCTGACCTGTCCGTCACCGGCGATCACAACCTTGCCGCCCTTTTTGACACCAATAATCGTGGTGCCGTGCCATCCGGGAAAATCGTTGCTCATGGGGCCTCCGTTCCGTTTGACCCTATATGGAAGGGGCAGGCCCGGGGCGCAAGGCCCGGATAAGCCCCGTCATCGCCCAGCCTAACCCCAAATTGCGCATTGCTGTGCCAACGGTTAAGGTCCGCCGCAACCGGCCATCGGAAATTGGCACTATGGATTCGAGGACCCTTGATGCTTTCAAATGCTGACCTGATCGAATTAACCACGTTCCGCCGTGCGCTTCACCGCAGGCCAGAACTTTCGGGTGAAGAGGCCGAAACCGCCAAGACAATCGTAAATGCCCTGGAACAGATGTCGCCGACGCGTATCCTGACCGGGCTTGGTGGATATGGGGTGGCCGCCGAATTCGATAGTGGTGTCGCGGGGCCTACAATCTTGTTTCGGGCCGAATTGGATGCGCTGCCGATTCAAGAGCTTACAGATCTCGACTGGAAATCCGAGGTGCCGGGCAAAGGTCACCTCTGCGGTCACGATGGTCATATGACAATACTTTTGGGGCTAGGCAGGCTAATCTCGCGCCATCCGGTGGCCAAGGGCCGTGTGATCCTGATGTTCCAGCCCGCCGAAGAAGACGGCAGTGGCGCGCGCGCGGTTGTTGCCGATCCTGCCTATCAAGAGATCAAGCCGGATTTGGCCTTTGCCATCCACAACGAACCGGGGCGATCATTTGGCCATGTGTCGACGCGCGTCGGGCTGGTGAACTGTGCTTCTGAAGGCCTCAAGATCAAGCTGACGGGCAAGACCGCACATGCCGCCGATCCACAGGATGGCGTATCGCCGGTCGGCACTGTGTCCCGGCTGATCCCTGCGCTTGAGGCATTGGGGAAAGGTGGCAGCCTTTATGATGATTTTCAACTGGTGACAATTACGCATGTCCATGTCGGTGAGCCCAGTTTTGGCATCGCGCCGGGCGAGGCGGTGATTTTCGCCACGTTGAGGGCCGCACGTGATGATGCAAAGGCCGGCATGGCAGCAATGGCGCGCGATCTTGTCGTGACCTTGGCCAACGAGGCGGGCCTGGCCGCGGAATTCGAATGCTGTGATGACTTCGCCGCGTCCAATAATGATGCGCAGGCAACCAAGATTGCTATTGATGCGATGGATGCGATTGGTGTGCCAAATAGCGATCTGGGGCTGCCCATGCGCGCCTCAGAAGATTTTGGCGTCTTTGGTTGGGGCGCAAAAGCCGCGATGCTTTGCTTGGGGCCGGGCAAGGACCACCCGGCGCTTCACAATCCGGATTATGATTTTCCGGATGATCTTATTCCGATTGGAACCGCGATTTTCGAACGTATCGCCCGCGATCTTTTAGGACACAAATAGGGGCGATGTGCTCAGAACTCGCTTCTTGCTAAAGGCATTCAGCCATAGAAAAAGGGGGCCTAAGCGGCCCCCTTTGTGTAAATAGTGCGAATTCTCAGATCGATTCTTCGATCCAGGTTTTCAGCGCGGCCTTGGGGGCAGCGCCAGCGCGGTTTGAAACAACCTCGCCGTTTTTAAAGATGAACAGCGCCGGGATACCGCGCACGCCCATGGCGACAGCGGAATTGGGGTTGCTGTCAACATCGATCTTGGCAATTTTGACCTTGCCGCCCATCTCGGCGGCCAGCTCTTCCAATGCCGGGCCAATCTGTTTGCAGGGGCCGCACCACTCGGCCCAGAAATCCACTACGACGGGGATATCGGAATTTTTGACTTCGGCGTCAAAGGTAGCGTCGGTGACGGCAACGGTGGCCATGGTACTCTCTCCTAAGGATCAGGGTTTCGACCGCGAACGTAGGTAGCAAGGTGGCGCGCGTCAAGCAATCTGGGTGTTGCTGAGTGCATCTGTCACAAGATCGTGCGAGAGCGGCATAAGCGTCGCGGTCCGTGTCCACAGAATGGCGGTTTCAATCCTGTGGTCAGGATAAATTGCGGCAAGCGCGTGGGCATAGGCCCCCATTTGACGCAAAAGCCCATCAGGACAGTCCTCTGCGCTGTCAGGCACCATGGCGTTGGTTTTGAAATCCACCGCCAGAATGCGGGAGGGTTCGATGATCAGCCGGTCAATCGTGCCGTGAATGCGCTGGCCGTTCAGCGCCTCAAGATTGGCGGTGATTGACGCCTCTGCCAGCGTATCGGGGGCGAAAAGCGGCTGCAAACCGGGCCTGGTCAAAACGTTCTTGGCCTCAGACAGCAGCAGGGCAAGCTCGTTGTCGGTCGCGCCATCACCCTCCTGCGCCAAAAGCCGCGCGGCGGTGTCGGGCCAATCCTGCGCGGGTACCTGGGGTAGGAATTCCAGCAGGCGGTGAACCTGGCGACCACGCCGTTTGGCGGCGTCTTCATCAAGGCCGCGCTCACCGGGAAGCGCCTTGGCACCACCCATCTCAGAGGGGCTGATCGTTTTCAGCTTCGCGGCGATCTCTGGCGCTGGCTGGGTGAAATGGGGGGCGAGCGGGACAGCCTCTGGCTCTGCATCGTGGTCACAAACAGGCTCTCTTTCAGCCCAATCCCCATATTCAAGCCGCATCCCGGC
>CBDTZA010000101.1:0-6475 GCA_965364785.1 uncultured Roseovarius sp.
GAAGTTGCCACATTTGCAGGGGATGCTGACCTATTACTGGCGCCGCGCCCGGGGACACGCGGCGCAGCTTATCGAATACAAGTGAACGGGGTTCTCTGCGGGTGAGTGTGAAGACGACAGGACAGGACCGCCGCGTCGGTCTGATCGGGGCAGGGTACATTGCGGACTGGCACGCGGATGCGCTGAGGGCGACGCCGGGCGTGCGGATCACAGCCGTCTGTGACCCGTCCCCGACAGCGGCGGGCGCACGTCTGGTCGTCGAGGACTATTTTGCCAAATCCGGCATGTCCGAATTTCTTGACGCCGAACAGGAAGGCGACATCGACGTCACCTTGAATTCATCCAAAGTGAGCGCCAGCGCGAGAATGACACTCGACACCTATCTGATGAAACTGTCGGGCGTCGACACGCTCACCACCGCCGCCGGCTCGACAGCCGAGGTGACGATTCCGAAGCTGGAAATTGTCCTTGTGCTTGACGTCTCCGGCTCGATGGCGGGAACCCGCCTTGCGAAGCTGAAACCAGCCGCCAAGGAATTCGTGGCCTCTATTATGGATAACACCGAGCCAGGCGATGCGGTCATTTCGATTGTGCCCTTCAGCTGGGGTGTCACCCCCTCAAAGTCGATGTTTGAGGCACTGGCCGTGAACAAAACACACGGTTATTCAACCTGCATCAAGCTCAAGGATGATGACTTCAAGACCACGGTGATTAACCCGAGTGTTGCCTATGATCAACAGATCTATACCTCGAAAAAGGGCAATACCTTTGGCAACCTGGAAACTACGGCGCTTGGCAGCTTTGGCGACACCTACTATCGGTCTTGCTATAGAGATGAGTATTTCCAAATCTTGCCCTATTCCACGAGCAAGAGCGCGCTCAATGCAAAAATCGACAGCCTGGAGGCAGCCGGAAGTACATCGGCCGACGAAGGCATGAAATGGGCTGCTGCCCTGCTTGACCCTGCGTTCACATCGGTCGTCACTGCGCTGCAAGTGCAAAAAACGAAAACTGACGCAAGTGGAACGACGGTTACCTACTCCGATGTAGATGCCTCTCTGACAAACATGCCCTCCCCTTATGGCACGACTGACACCCTCAAGGTGGTAGTGCTGATGGGCGATGGCGCCAACGACACATCATATTTCTTCTCCAGCAATGCCTATCGCGGCCCGAATTCGGATTTGCATTGGGTGAAAACGAATGAAACGGAGCGGGTTTTCGATTATCTCTACATAATTGACTCTCCGTCGACACACTATACTAACCCGAGCAATGAACAATATTGCGGTTATAGTGCGTATGACTGCGTATATATTGAGCCCGGAGAAAAAACGACCTATTACCTGCGCCGCCCCTCGGACGACCGGATGATCAATGTCACCGACGGCGGATCGGTATCCAAGACAACTTTTGACAATTTCAAGACCGATTTGGAAGGCTACCTAGAGGAAGACCAACTCGATTGGGAAGAAGCCTGGGGCTTGATGTCACCGGATTTTTACAAGGATAAAACCGGTAACTGGGGCCCGAAAAACAACTACGCAAGTAATGCTGTTGAAAAATCAGACAAGGACGCGCGTATGGTGGATATCTGCACGGCCACCAAAAAAGATAATCGGGTGACCGTCTTCACCATTGCCTTCGAGATGGGTGACAAGGGTACCGATGCCGGAAAGATCAGCGATTGCTCCACTGACCCGGTCGTGGGAAGCCACCATTACAACGCAACCAAGGTGAACATCAAAAGCGCCTTCAGCGCCATCGCGGCTAACGTCAAACATCTGAGGTTGACCCAATGATACGCGCCCTTGCACAAAAACTCCGGCGTTTTCGCTGGGATGAGACCGGAACGGCATCGCTTGAGTTTGTGATTGTATTTCCCGTGTTCTTCGCGGTGATGATGTTCTCGATCGAACTTGGCTTTATCACCCTGCGTCAAACCATGCTGGACCGCGGGTTGGATATTGCGGTGCGCGAAATCCGTCTTGGCACCGGCATCCCGCCTGACCATAACTTGATCAAACAGATCGTCTGCGACAACGCGGTGGTGATAAACAACTGCATGGCCAACCTGCAACTTGAAATGATCACGGCCGATATCCGCGCCTTTAACGCGCTTGAGGTAGAGCCCGACTGTACCGATACCGCAGAGCCAACCAAGCCTGTGCGTAATTTTAAGGCGGGCGACCAGAACGAGTTGATGCTGATGCGAGCCTGTGTGAAATACAATCCGATCTTTCCAGCGGACGCCCTGGGGTACGCCCTGAAAAAAGATGTCAACGGAGAGCAAGCGTCCATAATTTCCATGACTGCCTTTGTTCAGGAGCCCATTTAAAATGTATATCTCCAGCATAAAACGCGCCCTGCGCAACTTTCGGAAATCCGAACATGGGACCGTCACGTTGGAAACGGTGTTTATGCTGCCGTTCCTTTTTGCCGGGATGACTCTCAGCTATCAATTATTCGATACCTTCCAGTTCAAAAGCAACCGTGAGAAAGCCACATACACGATCACCGATATGCTGTCGCGTGAGACCAATGTTGTAACCGAAACCTATATCGACAACACCAAGGTCCTGTTCGACTCGATCGCGAAAGACAATGCCACCAACCAGATCAGGGCATCAGTGGTCCGCTATCACAGGGATGACGACAGCGGTATCAACGAGTTCGAGCTGCGCTGGTCCAAGGTGCGCGGCGAAGGGATACTTAGTGAATTGACCGATGCCGACATGGCAGCGGCGTTTGACGTCCTCCCGGCCATGATCGATGGTCAGGATCTGATCATGGTGCAAACCAGTTCGGTCTATAATAAAAACTTTCCCTTCTTTCGGATGGACGACGTGCCGGTGTCGACCGACATGTTCATGACCCTGCGCTTTGCCCCGCAACTCTGCTTCACCGGGGTCTGCACACCCTAACCCGGTGGGGTTTGCCGGGTCATCTGGTCTTGCATGATCTCGGCCATGACCTTGGCATTCATGCTTGCCGTGACACCGCCGACCCCGATGCGCCGCCCGACACGCCACCAAAGCCCCGGCTGCCAAGCGGTCGGGGCCTTGGTCTTGAGCCGGATCGAGAAGCCGTTTGACGGCTTGAAGGCAAACACCCCGCGTTCGACCCCGGCAACATCTGCGATCCTTGCGATCATCACGCCATCGTCGCTGCGCAATCCGTCTCGGGTCAATTCAAGGGTGCGGGCCGTGGCGCGCCACATCCGCTCTGCCAGCCAGATCACCAGCGCGCCAAGCGCCACCATAACCACCTGCCAGCCCATAGCCGGCGGCTGAACCAGCGCCAGATAAAGCAGCAGCACGCCAAGCGAGCCAAGCGCCAGTACCCCGATCACCCGGCGCGGGGTAGAGGCCCGCAGCACCGCCAGAACTTCATTCTCTTGCATCCGCCATTCTCCCTTTGGGCTGGCTTTACCCCGGCGGCGCCGGTTTGGCGAGGGGGGCCGCCGCCAAACCCTCTCAAAAATGCACAGGCGCGGTTGAGCGCTGAACAGAGCCGGGCCATGACGCCCTTGCCAAGAGCGCCTATATCTCTGATCAAAGGAGACATCCGATGTCGATCAGACCTGTATTGGAGACCCGCAAGGCAAAGGCCACGATGGAAGGTGCCGGCGTGCATCTGCACCGCGCCTTTGGCTTTCACAACCCGACCGAGCTTGACCCGTTTCTGTTGTTTGACGATTTCCGCAATGACGCCCCTGCCGATTATGAGCAGGGCTTTCCCTGGCATCCCCATCGCGGCATCGAGACGATCACATATGTGCTGGCCGGTGAGGTTGAACATGGCGACAGCCTTGGCAATCAGGGGCGGCTTGGCGCGGGCGATGTGCAGTGGATGACCGCCGGGTCGGGTATCCTGCATCAGGAAATGCCAAAGGGAAATGCCAAGGGCCAGATGCACGGGTTTCAGCTTTGGGCGAACCTGCCCTCTGCCCTCAAGATGACCGCGCCGCGGTATCAGGACGTCACAGCGCCCGATATCCCCGTGGTGGTGGAGGATGATGGCACCACCGTGCGCGTCATCGTGGGAGCATTCTGGGGCAAACGCGGCCCGGTCGATGGGATCGCGGCCGATCCGCAATACCTTGATATCTCGGTGCCGCCGGGGTGAAAAAGACCTTTCCCGTCGACACTTACAGACGCAGCTTTGCCTATGTGTTCGAGGGGGTCGGCGCGTTTGGCGATGCCAGTGCGCCCAAGGGCGTGCTTTTGGAAAAAGAGGTGGCCGGGCAAGAGGTCAATATTCGCGACCTCTCGGGCAACCGCACCCTGATCCGCTTTGGCACCGGCGACGAGGTCACCGTGCAGGCGAGCCCCGAGGGCATCCGCTTTCTGCTGATCTCAGGCGCGCCGATCGCCGAGCCGGTCGCCTGGCATGGGCCTATCGTGATGAACACTAAGGACGAGCTGCGCAGGGCCATGGCCGATCTGCGCAACGGCACCTTCATCAAACCCGCGCATTAGGCGGACCCCCTACGATTATTCTGCGAATAATCTGGGTCCGGGCCCGGTGGCGGACGGCGCGCAAAGCTATTCAGGCCGCCACCGCTTTGCGCACCATATCGCAATAGATATCTTCCACCTCCGGCAGGCTCAGCCGTCCCTGTTCGCGAAACCAGGTGTTGACCCCTGTCAGCATCGCGATCAGCGCCATGCTGGTGATCCGCGCATCGCGCACCGCAAAGCTGCCCTCGGCCACGCCACGCTGCAGGATATCCTGAAGCTGGGTTTCATAGGTCTTGCGCAGATCCTCGATCACCGCGAAATTTTCCGGGTTGAGATTGCGCAATTCCATGTAGGAAATGAACACCGCCTCGGGGCGGCGCGCGTGAAAGCGGATGTGAAACCGGGTGAACCCGTCCAGCGCCGCCATCGGATCGCCGGGTGGACCACCGGGTGCAGGCTCGACCGCGCGTGCGGCCAGCAGCTCATCCATATGCGCCTTCATCAGTTCGTAAAGCAGCGTCTGCTTATCCGGCGTATAATTATAAAGCGCCCCCGCCTGCACCCCCACCGCGCCGGCAATCTGGCGCATCGACACCGCCGCATAGCCATGGCGCGCAAAAAGCGCCAGCGCCGCCTCGCGAACGCGGGGGCCGGTGATATCGGAGTGAGAGCCTTGGGTCCGTGCCATCCCCAAGATTTATCTGAACATGCGTTCAAATCAAAGCCCTTGCTTGATCTGCGCCCCAAAAGAATGGCAATAGGGATTAAGACCCGCCCTTTCCGAAAGGACACATCCGGGATGCGCCTTTACCCTGCCCCCTTCCTGGCCGCCCTGGCCGCAAGTCTGATCACGGGCTGCGACCCTTTTCCGACGTTCGAGGTAAGCGAAAGCGCCCGCGCCGCCGCCTATCCTGATCTGGTCCCGGTCGAAGAGATCACGGGTCAGGTTCCCACACAGGCCATCGCGCCTGAAACCTCGTCCGATCTTGCCAAGCGCGCGGCGCGCCTCAAGGCGCGCGCGGCCCGGCTCAGGGGCAGCGTCGTCGACGCAGAAACGCAGAGACGCATGCAAACCGGCGTCAAATAGAGAAATCCGCCCCTTAATCTACCCAAGCCGCGTTGCAAGGTCCCGGCGAACCAGCTACATCGCGCATCCAGACCCTTTCAGTGACAATCGGAGAGCCCCATGAACACACCCCTGCGCCTTGGCATCGCCGGATTGGGTACGGTCGGCACCGGTGTCGTCAAGATCATCCGCCAGAAGGCCGAGCTTCTGGCCGCCCGCGCAGGCCGCCCGGTCGTGATCACCGCCGTCTCGGCGCGCACCCGCGACAAGGATCGCGGCGTGTCCCTCGCCGGTTACGCCTGGGAAGACGATCCCGTCGCTCTGGCCAAGCGCGATGATGTCGATGTCTTTATCGAACTGATGGGCGGAAGCGACGGCCCCGCCAAAGCCGCGACCGAGGCCGCCATCGCCGCAGGCAAAGACGTTGTGACCGCCAACAAGGCGATGCTTGCGCATCACGGCCACGCCCTTGCGCTTGCCGCCGAACAGGCCGGTCGCGTGATCCGCTTTGAGGCCGCTGTCGCGGGCGGCATTCCGGTGATCAAGGCCCTGACCGAAGGGCTTGCCGGCAACGAGATCATCCGCGTCATCGGCGTGATGAACGGCACCTGCAACTATATCCTGACGCGCATGCTGTCGGCGGGCCTGCCCTATCAAACGGTTTTTGAAGAGGCCGACAAGCTTGGCTATCTTGAGGCCGACCCGACGCTTGATGTGGGCGGCATTGATGCCGGTCACAAGCTGGCGCTACTCGCGGCGATCGCCTTTGGCGTGCAGGTCGATTTCGATGCGGTTGCTCTGGAGGGCATCGAGAAGGTCACCATCGAGGACATCCGCCACGCCGCCGATATGGGCTATCGCATCAAGCTTTTGGGGGTGGCGCAGATGACCGGCCGTGGCCTTGAACAGCGCATGTCACCCTGCCTTGTGCCGGCCCAAAGCCCCC
>CBDTZA010000102.1:0-6457 GCA_965364785.1 uncultured Roseovarius sp.
GGGTGACAAGATCTATGTCCCGCGCGCGATTGAATATGCCGGTCAGGTGATCACCGTCTATGACCCTATCGTGCATTCAAGCGCCGAGGTCGAGGTCGATGACCCCAACTCGCTGCGTCGTCGGCGCAGCTTTGACACGCGCTATGTGCGCTGCGAACGTCCGACCGTGATCACCGGTGGTGAACTTAGCCTGTCGATGCTTGATCTGGTCTATAATCCTACCGCGCGCACCTATCAGGCCCCGCTACAGCTTAAATCAACCGGCGGCATCTTTATCGTCGACGACCTTGGCCGTCAGGCCGAACCGCCGCAAAGCCTTGTGAACCGCTGGATTGTTCCGCTTGAGGAAAGCAAGGATATCCTTGCCCTGCAATCGGGCGAGAAATTCGAGGTTCCCTTCGACACGCTGGTGATTTTCTCAACCAACTTCCACCCGAATGAGATTTTCGATAAGGCCGCCCTGCGCCGGATTTTCTACAAGATCAAGATTGACGGCCCCTGCCAGCAGGATTTCCTGAAAATCTTTGCCATGGTGGCGCGCAAGAAGGGCATGCCGCTCGACGAAGCCGCACTGATCCACCTGATCAAGGAACAATACCCCACGATCGACAATGTCTATGCCAACTATCAGCCGGTCTTTCTGATCGATCAGATGATCTCGATCTGCGAATTTGAGGGCATCCCCTATCAGATGTCGCCAGAACTGCTTGACCGGGCCTGGGCCAACATGTTCGTGCGCGAAGAAGAGATCGTGCACTGATATGACAAACAGAAACGGTGCAGCCCCATCAGGTTGCACCGTTCTTTGTCTGTTGCCCCGTCAGAAATCGTACCGCAGACCAATGCGCACCGCATGCTGCGTAACTTTGACCGGCATATTCACGGCCGGAAAGGCCGGTGCCAATGTGCCATTGGACCTGCCATAATCGGTGTAGCGGTACTCGGTCCGCAGCGACAGGTTGCTGGCAAGGCGCGTGTCAATACCCGCCCCGATCGTCCAACCATCAAGCTTGTCGCTATAGCTGTTGGTAGCAAACCCAGACGGGCCGCCACGGAAATCGAAATCCCCATAAGCGTAGCCGCCAGTCGCATAAAACAGGGCCGGGTTTGACCCCAGATTTCCGGCATACCCAACCACGGCCCGCACGGACCCCTGCCAGTTCAGCTCAGACCGCCCACCCGAGGTGGCACCGGTCAGATTGGTATAAGATCCCGAGGCAGTGCTGCCCTCGAAATCCGCCTCAGCGCCGTAAACCATCTGCCCCGATTGAAAGGCGTAACCGGCAAACCCACCGTAAAGCGCGCCATCCGGGCTTGAATCGCCCGATGGTGCCGCATTGCTGAACCTGTGTTTCGCATCATGGTTGACGTAACCAGCTGTCAAACCACCATATAAACCATCCCAATCTTGCGCCGAAGCCATACAGGGCGCAACAGCAAGGGACGCACTCAGAACCAGATATTTTGGGATAAGTTTCATAGCAGTTCCTCCAAATATTGGCGTTTCCCGCGCCTGATTTGTGGTCACAGCGCGACTTGAGACGCTCCTTGGCATCCCAATTCTTAGATTATAGAATAATGTGATCACAAAATCATTGATCTTGATCAATCCTGCGGCAATAATTTTGTTCTGCACCCGGCTGCATCTGGGCCATTCCCTTCCGGCGCGATGCAGCCTAATTTGCTGGTATGGCGCAACCCTCCGCTTTGGTTCAGACATGGGTCAACGCAACCGGGTTGAGGCGGCAGTGACACGGGGCAAGCTGCGCGCGATTGTCTGCACCGGAAGCCTTGATCTCGGTGCCTGACTGGGGCGAAGTCGATCTGGTCATTCAGGTCGGTGCGCCCAAAAACGTCAAGCGTCTGGTCCAGCGGATCGGGCGGGCCAATCATCGCTATAATGCGCCCTCCAAGGCGCGCCTGATGCAGGCCGCACCGCGGGCCAAGTGATCGCGGCGCTTTGCGCACCCACCTGAAACGACGGACAAGCGCGCCCGACGATGCCCCCTTGCATTGGCGCGCCCATGCCGCCACCAAGGGGCATGGATGGTTATTCTTTCACGCTTGCCGGGGCAGAGCTGACGGCGCTGGCCTCGGGCGCCCTGTACTGGAATGCACCGAATTTGCTCTGCGTGTCCGATCTGCATCTTGGCAAGGCAGAACGGCGCGCGCGTTTGGGCGAGCCACCGCTGCCGCCCTATGAAACCCGCGACACGCTAAGCCGCCTTGAAAGTGATTTGCGTCAGACCGGGGCCAGCACGGTGATCTGCCTTGGCGACAGCTTTGACGACAGCGCCGCCGCTGCCGCCCTGCCCGAGGCGGAAAAACTATGGGTTGCCAAATTGCAGGCCGGGCGGCGTTGGGTTTGGATCGAGGGCAATCACGATCCTGGCCCGGTCGATCTTGGCGGCACGCATATGGCCGAATTGCCGGTGCCGCCGCTGTCGTTTCGCCATATCGCCCGACCCGGCCAAAGCGGCGAGGTGTCGGGCCATTACCACCCCAAGGTGCGGCTGGCGCTGCGCGGGCACAGCCTGAGCCGTCCGGCGTTTCTGGTGGATAGCAACCGGGTGATCCTGCCGGCCTATGGCACCTATACGGGCGGTCTTTACAGCCATGAAGACGTGCTGAGTTCGCTGATGCGCCCCGAGGCGCTGGCGATTTTGACGGGTGCGATGGTACACGCCACACCGATGCCGCGCCGGGCCACTCAACAGCCCTGACAGGCCATCTTATGCTAGTCCAGAAGCCCTGCTGCCGCGAGGCGCGGGCGATATTTGCGGCTGACCGGCACGCGGTCACCGTTGCGCAGGATAACGAAGGTCTTGTTCGGGCTGGTCTGGTCGACCCCGACCACCGCAGACAGCGCCACCCAATGCGAGCGGTGGGTGCAGACGCCTTCAATCGGATCCATTTCGTCAATCGCATCGCCGAGCCGCAGGCGCAATGTTTCAACACCGCGATCGGTTGAGACGTCAACGAAATGATCGTTGGCCGACAGGCGCATGATTTCGCCACCGTCCAGCGTTGACAACCGCCGATGCAGGCGCGAATTTGGCACTTCTTCGCCCGCGTTGCGACGCCGATACCCCGAGGGCTTTTCCAAACCAATCTGGCGGCGCAATACGAAGATGCCCCAGGCAATCACAAGAATGTTGAGGGCAATACTTGGCAGGCTTAGATCTTGCAGACCAAGAACCGGATCAATCCAGGCCCGAAGCCCCCAGATCAGGGGGGCCAGAATCACGCTGACCATCAAGCCCGCGCTGAGGTCAAACAAGAGCGGGCGGCGCCCTTCGAAAACCGTCGCCATAGTGGCGCGGCTCACGTAAGCCACAAGAAGGCCAGAAGAAATCGCCATGCTCCAATAGGCTGTCCGTGTCGATAACGGCATTGTCTCATAGGTGCCAAAAGGGCCGGCAATGACGGCAACGGCACAGCATGCCGTCAACGTAAACAGGGTCACGGAGGAGAAAATTGTGGAAAATGTTTCCACCAAATGGTTTCGAAAGCCAGACCAGCTCAATTTTTCGCCCTTACCACACATCACCATTTTTGCATTTATCAGTATCCACCCTGTATTCCAATAAATCACGGTGACGTCGCCTAACATTATCGTCATCTTAATAACCGAACGTAAGCAATGGGAATTAAGGCCGGAATGTCCCCTGACACAGAAGACAGAATTCGGAAAAGCTTTGCCGCGCAGAGCATGATGCAGACATTGGGCGCGACGCTTGGCAGGCTCTCGGCGGGCCAAGTCGAGATCGAGGCGCCGATTTTGCCCGGCAGCCGCCAGCAACATGGCTTTGGTCACGCGGGTCTCACCTTTGCCATCGGCGATAGTGCGGCGGGTTATGCTGCCCTGTCTGTCATGCCGCAAGACACCGAGGTTCTGACCACCGAGATGAAGATCAATCTTCTCGCCCCGGCAAAGGGCGACAAGTTGATCGCGCGCGGTGCTGTGGTCAAGGCGGGGCGGCGTTTGGTGATCGTGCGGGCGGATGTGTTTGCGCTTGAAGGCGGGCAGGAAACCCATATCGCGATGATGACCGGCACGATGATGCCAGTCCCGCGCCCCTAGCCGCGCCTGCCTGCGGCGCGCCCCCTTTCCCCTTTCTGCGCGATCCGCTAAGCCTGCGGGAACGTCCCCAGCCAAAGGCCCGCCCATGAAACCCGTCCGCCTGCTTACCGGTATACTGACCGTCGGCGGCTGGACGCTGCTTAGTCGGCTGTTGGGGTTTGTCCGCGACGTGATGATCGCAAGCTATCTTGGCCCAGGGGTGATGATGGATAGCTTTGTCGCCGCGTTCCGCCTGCCCAATATGTTTCGCCGGTTCTTTGCCGAAGGTGCGTTTAATGCGGCCTTCGTGCCAATGTTTTCCAAGCGGCTTGAGGCCGACGAAGACGCGCTTGGCTTTGCCTCGCTGGCGCTATCGGGTTTAGGGCTTGTCCTGCTGGCGCTGACCGGGCTTGCGCTGGTCTTTATGCCGGCGCTTGTCTGGGCCACGGCCGAGGGGTTTGTCGGTGATCAACGCTTTGATATCACGGTTGATTTCGGGCGTATCGTGTTCCCCTATATCCTGTTCATCTCGCTGGCCGCACTTTTGTCAGGGGCGCTCAACGCCGCCGGGCGCTTTGCCGCCGCCGCCGCCGCCCCGGTGCTATTGAATGTGATGCTGATCCTTGCCATGGCCGTGGCGGCGATGATGGGGGGCAAGGTTGCTCTCGCTCTGGTCTGGGCAATCCCGTTTGCGGGTGTGGCGCAGCTGGTGCTGGTCTGGCAGGCCGCGCGCCGTGCGGGCCTGAACATCCGTCCGGTGCGCCCGCGCTGGACGCCTGCGATGTCGCAACTGGTGCGCGTCGCCGTGCCCGCCGCCCTTGCCGGGGGCGTGATGCAGGTGAACCTTTTGGTCGGCCAGCAGGTCGCCTCGAACTATGACAAGGCGGTCAGCTGGCTTTATTCCGCAGACCGGCTTTATCAGTTGCCGCTTGGTGTGGTCGGCATCGCGGTGGGGATCGTGTTGCTGCCCGATCTGTCGCGGCGCCTGAAATCGGGCGATGACAGCGGCGCGCGCATGGCCCTGTCGCGTGCGGGCGAGGTGTCGCTTGCCCTCACCGTGCCCTGCGCCGTGGCGCTTGTGGTGATCCCGCTACAGCTTGTGGCGGTGCTGTTCGAACGCGGCGCCTTTGGCAGCGACGATAGCGCGGCAACGGCACTTGCCGTGGCAATTTACGGTCTCGGCCTGCCCGCCTTTGTGCTGCAGAAAATCCTGCAACCGCTGTTTTTCGCCCGCGAAGATACCAAAAGTCCGTTTCGCTATGCGGTGGTCGCGATGATCGTCAACGCGGCGCTGGCCATTGGGCTGGCGATCTGGATCGGCTGGATCGCGGCGGCCTTCGCCACCACGCTGGCGGGTTGGGTCATGGTCTGGCAGCTGATGCGCGGCGCGCGTAGCTTTGGCGATGTGGCGCGGTTTGATGCCCAGTTTTATCGCCGTATCTGGCGGATCGCCCTGGCCTCGGCCCTGATGGGGGCGGTGCTTTGGGCGGTCGGCGCGGTACTTGGCCCGCTCTTTGCGATTGGCGGCTGGCGCTGGCTGGCGCTTTTGGTGCTGCTGATGGTCGGGGGCCTGTCCTATGGCGCATTCGGCCAGCTTTTGGGCGCCTTCCGCCTGTCGGAAATCCGCAGCACCCTGCGCCGGTAAAGGCGTTATTCGTGCCGTATCTTGGCGCGGATTTTCGACCAGCCGCCGGGGCTTAGGAAAAACGACGCCAGAAACCCGGTGCCAAAGCCCGAGACATCCGCCACCCAGGTGCCACTACCGCCAAACAAAAGCGCAAAGGTCAGCTGAAGCAGCATCAGAATGCCAATCAGGCTAAAGGCGCGCGATTGTCGTGCGCCCAGCTGTCCCAGCCGGAGCCACATGAGATAGGTAAAGCCGCCAATCAGGCCATAGACCCCCGGAAAGGCGCCGATAAGCCAGGGTTGATCGCTGATCACCAGACCATAGACCGCCGCGCCCACAACCGAGCAGAGGACGAAAAGTACAAGAACCGCCCATTGGCGAAACACCTCGCCAACGAATTTGCCCATCGCCAAAAGCAACACCCCCGAAAAAACCGCATGGGTGAAACTGCTATGGATAAAAACATAGCTGAAAAAGCGGCGCAGGTGCTCGACGGGATAGATATGATTTTGCAGCATCCAAGCCATGATGTCGCTGTTAAATCCGTAATCCTCGATCGCAATACTGCGCCAGCCCACCGCCTCGGGCCCACCGATAAGGCCACGCGTGCCAAGTGAAAAGATCGCCTCGACACCGACGATCGCCAGAAACAGTGCCACCACCACCGGCGGAACCGGGTTGACGGGGCTTTCGTTTACGGGGTCTGACATGCCTGCTCTCCTTGACGGGGCTTTGGCGCATGGGTAAGCCACCGGCAACGATAAATC
>CBDTZA010000103.1:0-6455 GCA_965364785.1 uncultured Roseovarius sp.
TACCCATACCCAGCTTTTGTTCTTCACCACCGACGGCATGGTTTACAAGCTCAAGACATGGCGTTTGCCGCTTGGCGGGCGCACCTCAAAGGGCAAGGCGATCGTCAACATCCTGCCGATGTCGCCGGGTGTGTCGATTGCCGCGATCATGCCGGTGGATCGCCCCGAGGATGAATGGGACGCGCTTCAGATCGTGTTTGCCACATCGGCGGGCAACGTGCGGCGCAATGCGCTGTCGGATTTCACCAATGTGAAACGCAACGGCAAGATCGCGATGGACCTGCCCGAAGGGGTTGAATTGGTTAATGCGCGCATCACCTCGCAAGACGATGACGTGATGCTGTTCACCAATTCGGGCCGCGCGATCCGCTTTGCCACCACCGATGTGCGGGTCTTCAAGGGCCGCAAATCGACCGGCGTTCGCGGTATTCGTTTGAGCGGCACAGATCGGGTTGTGTCGATGTCGGTGATCAGCCATTTCGAGGCAACCGCCGACGAGCGCACCGCCTATCTGAAAAAGCGCCGGGCCCTTGCCGGTGTGCCCGAGGAAGAGGCCGGCGCCGATGAAGAGGCCACTGAAAACGCCAGCATCAGTGCCGAGCGTTACGGCGAAATGTCCGAGGCCGAGAACCTTATCCTGACCATTAGTGCCAAGGGTGCCGGCAAGCTTAGCTCGAGCCATGACTATCCTGTGCGCGGGCGTGGCGGCATGGGCGTGACGGCGATGGACAAGGCAATGCGCGGCGGCGAGCTTGTGGCGTCCTTCCCGGTGACGCTTGAGGATCAGATCATGCTTGCCACCTCGAAGGGGCAATCGATCCGCGTGCCGGTCAAGGGCATTTCCTTCCGCTCGCGCAGTGCCGGCGGGGTCAAGGTCTTTGACACCGGGCGCGGCGAAGTCGTGGTCAGCGTCGCCTGGATCGCAGATCAGGGTGACGAGGATGCGGATCTTGAGGTCGAGGCGGAGGCCACTGCAGAGGCCGGGGGTGACGTCGAGAGCTAAACCTAAAACAGGACGTCTGCTCTGAATAAACCCCGGATAACCACGGTTTGGGCCGAATTTCGCCCCATTAACCGTGTTTATCCGGGGTCTGTTTTGCGCGCTATGGTTGCAGCCCTTCGTGACTCGTTTTCCGCCCCCTCTCACCGCACAGGGACGTCTTCGCATGAGCCTTAAACCCCGCCTTTCCCTCGACCAGGCCGGCCTGAACCTGATCCGTATCGTGATCGGGTCGTATTTCATGGCGCTCTCGCTTGGGCTTGTGGCGGGGCTTGATCCGGCGGTGATTTTCGCTCCACTGATGTCGCCGCTGCTGGCGGATATTGCGGGATCGACCCTGATGTTTTGCCTAAGCGCATGTTTCATGGCGGGGGTTCAGCTTCGGCTTGTGGCGCTGAGCCTTGCGATCTTTGTCTTTACCTGCAGCCTGGCACAGAACATTCTCACTATGGTGCCCGGCTCTGTCTCCGCGTTCTGGCGTGATCTGACGCTGACCTGTGCGGTGCTGCTGACCTATTCCAGCCTCAGTCGTCCTGCCCTGCGCCGCGCCTCGGTTCTGGCCCATCGGGCGCGGTTGCGCCGCGCGCGAGAGCAAGAGATCAACCCGCGCCGCATCACCCTTACCGGTCGCGGCAAGCGTCCGGTCCAAAAGGAAATCCGTCGCGCGCTTATGGGCGCCAAACTTATGCGGCGGCCCCGCGCAGAGCCGGACGAGCCTGAGTTTCTCAATATCTTTGCCAATCTGTAAATTTGACGGCGGTTAACCGGCTGTCAAACTCTCTGGCGCAGGATAGCGGCGACCCAATGATCCCCGGGATGACGCCAGATGAACCTCTATTGTTGCATGATCGACCTGAAACAGGAGGCCAAGGCCCTGGCCTTTGCCGCCGCGCTTGACGCGTGGATGAGCCATCTGAAAAGCCACGGTACCATCGGTGAGTGGCGGCTTTATCGCAGCAAGCTCAACCTTGCCGCCGATGCCTATCGTGATTTTCTGCTTGAGATCGAGGTGGAAGACCTGGCGCATCTTGATCGCGCCTTTCGCCTGACTGGCCAGCATGATGACCAAACCGCACAATTGCATGACCGCGTTCATTCGCAGATCGCAGCGGTTGAGTTTGCCCTCTTCCGCCCCTTCCCGGACCCCGAACGCGCCGAACGTATGGCGCTTGTCTAGGCGCCGGTCGCACCGCCCCAAAGGGGGGGATGCGCGATTATTGTGTCAGGTTGTTTGCGGTCGCGCCGACCCCGACCACGGTGCCAAAGAGGCCAAGAATGGTCTGGACGCGTGTGATTGGCGATTCGGTTGCAAGCACGGTGTCATTCGGGTTGATGTTGAATTGGCGCGCGGCAAACAGGCCGTCGGCACTGGTCAGATCAAGCGAAAAGATCACCTGCTGCATGTCGGGACTATCTGGGCCAAACTTGACATCGTTCGGCCCATATTCGCGCAGTACCAGCAACCCTTTTGGATTGGCCCGCGTCGAGCTTAGCCCGCCCATGGCCGAGATGGCCTCCATCGCGGACATCTGTTCTTTTTCGAAATTGATGATTTTCTGACTGCTGGCCGCGCCCAGAACGTTGAAGCTTCGGTCATCCTCAATCACCACGATCTGGTCGCCGCCGCGCACCAGAGTGTTACGTGCGGGCTCAGACAAAAGCGCCTCGGCGCGGGTTTCATAGCTGTTTCCACCGCGTTGCAGCACGACCAGCGGATGGCGCAGGCTAGGGCTGATTCCGCCGGCCTGGGCCAGAACGCTTAAAATACGGGTGTTACGGGTCTTGAGCGGAAACGATCCCGGCGCTGAAACGCCGCCGACCATATCCACCGAGTTGTTGTCGCCCTGCTTTATTGACACCTGGACCTGCGCCGTAGGCGCGATGTCTTCGAGGCGCTTTTGCAGATTCGCACGAGCGGCCCCTGCGGTCAGGCCGCGCACGGGCACCTCGCCCACATAGGGCATGAAGATGTTGCCACTGGCCGAGACAGTCATGGTTGGCACAGCTGTCGACTTGGATTCCACCGACGCAAGCAGAGAGTTTTCCTGGCTGTCCCAAATGACGATATCAAGGTTGTCGCCGCTTTGAATCAGGGACGAATCGGGGCCGCGCCCGGCTGAAAGCCAATGGTAATTGCCTTTCCAACCCGTGATTGGCCACTTGGCCAGCTCGGGCGTGGCATTGCGCGTGACTTGAACCACTTGAAATGTCGGGTTTTCGGCGTCTTGCTCGGCCAGCACCTCGGATTGCAACGCGGCACCGCTCGGCAGGCTACAGCCCGCAAGGACAAGCACCATAGTAAGACCAAGATGCGCTCTTAAAATCCGCTGCAAACCTCTGCTCCTGCCTTTTGTGGCGTTTTGATAGATGTCCTACCCTGCCCGCACTGTGATACACAAACAAAAATTGCCCCTTGTGATAGCGAACCCTCATCCGTGACCAAAATACTGCAACCCACCCGATGCCTTTTCACCGGCAGCAATGGCAAACTTGGCCTGCTGTTGCGGCGGGCATGGCGCGCCATGCCGGGACCTGCGCCGGTGTGGATGGCGCGTCGCGCGTCGGCGGATATCCTCTGGTCACCGGGCGCGCCTGTGCCGTCATTGCCCGCAATGGACACGGTGATTGCGCTTTGGGGTCGCACCACTGGCGAGGCGGCGGATCTGGCCGATAATGTCAACCTTGTGCCGCATGCGATTGCTCTGGCAGAGGCCTGTGGCGCCAGGACCATTTTGCATTTTTCCTCGGCGGCGGTCTATGGGCCGGGGGCCGATCTTGACGAAACAGCCCCGCCCGCGCCCGCAAACGCCTATGGCGCGTCCAAGCTCGCCATGGAGGAGGCCATTCGCGCCCTGCCACGAAACGGCATTCGCCACTGTGCCTTGCGTCTTGCCAATGTCGTGGGCGCCGATAGCCTTGCCCCAGCCCTCGCCCGACAAGACGCCCCGGTGACGCTTGATCGTTTTGCGGATGGGCATGGCCCGCTGCGCAGCTATATCGCGCCGGGTGATCTTGCCCGCGTGCTGGCGGCCCTTGCCGCGCTGCCCGCCGACGCCCTGCCCGATTGCTTGAATGTGACAGCCCCCGCCCCGGTCCGGATGGAGGATCTTGCAAGGGCGGCGGATCGTCCGGTCGTTTGGCGCGATGCGCCAGATTCCGCCAGTCAGACTGTTACAATGGATGCCACAAAACTTGCACACTTGTTCCCCAAGATGAAATTTCATAAAACCGCACAACTTTTAGTAGCCAACTGGCGTAATCTGGAATTTGCTCAATGACCCCAGCCAAGCGTTTCATGGATATTTTTCTGGCGCTTTTTCTGGCGGTTGTGTTGTCACCTCTGATCGTAGCGGTCGCTATCGCGATTCTGGTGGTGGATGGACGTCCGATCTTTTACCTCTCGGAACGGATGAAAACCCCCGATACCTCGTTTTGCCTGTGGAAATTCCGCACGATGCGCAACACCGGCGATGATGGCGGCGTTTCGGCAGGATATAAGCGGAACCGCATCACGCCTCTTGGTGCCTGGCTGCGTCGCCAGCGTCTGGACGAGTTGCCCCAGCTGATCAATATCCTGCGCGGCGACATGAGCTTTGTCGGCCCCCGCCCGCCCCTGCGCCGCTATGTCGAGATGTGTCCGGAGCTTTATGCACGGGTTCTGCAGAACCGGCCCGGCGTCACCGGCCTTGCCACATTGATCTATCACCGCACCGAAGAGCGGTTGTTGCGGGCCTGCGATACGCGCGAGGCAACCGAAGACACATATGTGCGGCGCTGCATCCCGGTCAAGGCCCGGCTTGATCTGATCTGGGCGCGCCACCAAAGCCCCTTTTACGATCTGCGCCTGATTGGGCGCACATTTGTTCGGGCCTTTACCCAATTGCGACGGCACAGTTAAAGCGCGCAGGCACTATACTTTGGGGTAGGCGGGTTTTCGCAACCGCAGAAATTGTGGCTTGTTTGGTAAAAGCACATCACGCTATATTGGCATGCGTTCAGGGCGCATTATTGGGCTATAAAGTTCTACTAAAACAGCCTGTTAATGAGTTGATATCGTTTCGTATGCGCGTGAAAGGCTTTTACTCCGCCATGCTCTACAAGCTTGTGAACACACTGCGCCCATCGCAAAAGCACGCCATCTTGCTTGGAATTGATCTTGGCCTGGCGGTGATTGCCTATGGCGTCGCCTCTGCCATGCTGCTTGGCGGCAAAGGGATGGGCGGTCTGAGCCTCGACACCCTGATCGATATCGCCGTCATACTCGTGGTTGTCGGCGGGCTAAGCGCGCATCTTGGCCTCAACAAGGTTAAGCTTAATGCCTACGAGATGCAGGGCATGGTGGATTCAGCTTTTGTCGCCGTATCGCTTGTAGGCATCAGCGTCATTGGGTCTTTGCTGTTGCCGGGTCAACCGACGCATCCAAGCGTTTATGTGGTCACCGGGATGCTGTTTTTGATCCTGTCGGTGCTGGTGCGTCTGGTGATGCGCGTCGCTTTGTTGCGGATTTATCGACGCGGAAACCAGCGCTTGCGCGTGCTGATCTATGGCGCGGGCCAGACAGGTCAGCAGCTTGCAACCGCCCTTGCCACCGATGACGCGGTGATGCCGGTTGCCTTTGTAGATGACGAACCGCGCCTTCAGACGCTGACCATCGCCGGGCTAAAGGTTTATAAACCTTCAGAAATCCGCAAACTTGTCGCCCGTCACACCATTCAGCGGATCATTCTGGCGATGCCGAGTGCACCACAATCGGCGCGCACGCAAATCACCCGCGAACTGGCGGATACCGGCTGTGAGGTGCATGCCCTGCCGTCTTTCGCCGATCTGATCTTGAATGACGCGCGCACGCTTTATGAAAGCCGCCCCGTTGATCTGAATGATCTGCTGGGCCGCGATGGTCTGGAAGACCAGCTGCCCGGCGTCAGCGACACCTATGCCGGGCGCAACATTCTTGTCACCGGCGCGGGCGGATCAATCGGATCGGAACTTTGCCGCCAGATCTGCGGCTGTCGTCCGGCCAATCTGATCCTTTTGGATCACGGCGAACATGCGCTGTTTCAGATCGACCGCGAATTGCGCGGCCTTGCGCCAGACGTCAAGGTTACGCCGATCCTTGGCTCGGTCTGTGACAAGGCGCTGGTCAATGTGCTTATCAAGTCCAAAAAGATTGATATCGTCCTGCATGCGGCGGCCTATAAGCATGTGCCGCTGGTCGAGGCAAACGCGATCGAGGGCATGCGCAACAACGTGATTGGCACACGTGTCGTGGCAAATGCAGCGCGCGATGCGGGTGTCGAGCGGTTTATCCTGGTTTCAACCGACAAGGCGGTGCGCCCGACCAGCGTGATGGGGGCCTCAAAACGCTTTGCAGAAATGATCGTTCAGGATTTTGCCACCCGCACCGCCACAACGCGCTTTTCCATGGTGCGCTTTGGCAATGTCATGGGATCGTCCG
>CBDTZA010000104.1:0-6421 GCA_965364785.1 uncultured Roseovarius sp.
GCCCGTGCCGTTAAGCGTCGCGCCGCTATCGTCGGCTTGTCGCGTTATCCCTTGCAAAAATGCGTCCCTTGCGCGCATCGCGGCCCAGTCCGGCGCAACCTGATTGGCGCGCATCAAGGCGTCCCATCGTGGATTGGTGTCATTGAGGTGGCGCAGCGCGCCCCAGCTTCCCCATTTTGAGGGCGCGGCGACATCGACAAAGGCATTGAACAAGGTGCCGCCCGCCTCTGCCCATCCCGCCAACAGGTCATCATAAAGCGCGCCCATTTGTGGGGTATAGTTGAACGCGGTAAAGAACGCGGTCAGCGCCTCGTTTTCCACCGCCGCACCATGGCCGGTCACATGGCTTCCGCCCTCATACATTATGAGGCGCAGGCCATAGCGTTTGGCGGCCTCGGCGTGATAAGGCATAAGCTCTTGCATCAACTCGCGAAATGATCCCTGTCGCAGGCTTGCCGCCGCCAGATCATAGGCCAGATCGCTCGAATGGGCCGCAATATAGGCGGCGCGTGCCTCGCCTGATAGCCCCTCTTCGGCGGTCTTTGCCTCGGCCACGGTGCGGCTTGCGGCAACCCACGACAGCACGCTTTCAACACTGTCCTCACCGCCCAGATCATGGCCGAAATAACCGGAGACGGCATAGGCATCGAACGCCTCGGCGGGGGGGCGTTTTAACTGCCCGGCCTTGATCGCCAAAGGTGCCTGCAACAGCGGCTCTTCCAGACCGGGCCAGCCGGTATGGGTGGCCGCCACCACAACCAGCCGCGCATCGGCCTCGGGGCCATAAACCTCGTGCCAGATCGACGACATCTGCGCGCCGCGCAGGCCCGAAAATTGTATCCAGCCATCCTCGCCCGCGTCATCGCCCCAAAGAGCCGTTGCCGCATCACGGGCCCAGACGGCTTGGGGAAAGATGAAATTCCAGACCTCGTTGGAATATTCCACATGCGCCATAAGACGCGGATCAAGGTGGTCACGCACATAGCTTGCAAAGGCGCGAATATAGGCATCATCGGCGGCGTGGGGCATGTTGAACCACGGATCGGCGCCCACCTCATTGGCAAGCGCCACCATCACCTCGACCGGGACACCGCGCCAGACATAGCTTGCATCGCTCACCGTTGGGCGATCTTCCCACGAGGTCTGAACCGAGCCATTGGTGAACATCCAGTCCATGAAGCGCAGCACCCGCATATCGGCGATGCGATCCACCCAGAGCGGGTTGAACAGGACGCCAAGATCCTGCAACGCCTGTTGGTCCTCGCGCACGATCATGATATTGCGCAGCGGATCATCTGGGTCAGTTTTCAACAGGCTGAGCGCGACCGGTCCGTCGCCGGGGGACACGTCAAAGCGCACTTCGCGCAGGCGGTAATTATAGCGCACATTATCGGCCCGTCCGGTCACCCGGATCACCCCCTCGCCGTCATAACGCAAAACATAGCGGCCATTAAGGTGGGTCGCGCCGACCGGCTGATCGGTGAGAATGAACGCCTCAAGCGCTCTGGCGCCTTCGGGGATCGCAACCGGCCAGCCCTTGGCGTCAAGATAGCCGCCCGCGCGCAGGGCCTCGGTGCTGAACGCGCCCCAGTCCTCAACGCTATGACCAACCCAGGGGCGGGCGGTTTTCATCACATCCAGAAAGGGGTGCTGGCTTGACCAGTCGGACACGCCATTCAGGCCCATGCCAAGGCTCGGGTCCTGTATCCCCATGCCGGGCAGGACGGCGCTGGCCGTCTTTGTGTCTTTGGGCGCAGGCGCTGCCTCGGCGTGTTTGGTCGCTAGCCCAAGCGCCTTTGAAATCTCATCTATGATCTGCGGATAGTTCTCGCGCACCAGCGGGTGCAGGGTTTGTGGCAGGGCAAAGTCCGTGGGGGGCGCGGTCTCGTAGAACGCGCTATAGGTGACGAGCGCGGCGAGGAAATAAAGCGTATCTGTGCCATGCGGCGCGTTGTCGGTGAAAAGCGCCTCCACGGGCATATCGGCCAAAAGCCCGGTTTGCAGGCCCGACAAGACCTTTGAGACCGGTACCAGCGCTATGTCGGCATCGGGGCGCTCCGCGCTGAGGGTTTGGACATAGGTCACATACCAATCGTGATAATCGCCCACCGCATGAGCATGCCAACGGCGCAAGGCGCGCTTGGAGGGTGGGAAATTGCGGGCAAACTCGCCCATATCAGGCCAGCCTTCATAAATCAGAACCCGCGCGCCGGGCCATGCCTCTTGCGTCCAGTCCAGCACCTTGAGCGTCGCGGACAGCGGGCTTTGCTGGTCCGGGTTTTCGTCTTCATAGGAGGCATCAGGCGTTTGATATTGAATGAAATTTGCTGGGTTGATCATCACCATGTCAAACCCTGCGCCGGGGCGCGGTGTGCCGGCTGATTTGACACCCGGAAAGGACCAGTTCGGCTTGGGCGGCAATCCGGCAAAGTCGCGCAGAAAGCCCCATTGACCCTCGCTCGCGTAGGTCTTGCCACCTGCGCGCGCAAGCTGGCCAAGCCAATAGGGCACGGCGGTGCCGGGGCTGTCGCTCAGGTGATTGATCAGGCTATTGCCGAAAATATAGCTTTTGACGCTGTCGCGTTCGGCCAGGGCAGGGGCCGCGCCCGCCGACAGCACAGCGAGGCCTGTGAGCAAAATCCGTATCCAATGCATATCTGGTCCGATGTCCCGCAAAACCCCCACTCCGGGCAATATAGGGGCAGCGGCCCTGCCTTGCCACAGTCGGTATCGCCCCTGGGGGCCGGGGAATGTGAGTATTTGAAGAACAATGAAAGGCAAAGGTGCAAAAACAGGCCTGCTGCGGCTTTCCCTGTGGTCGGATTTGCGGCAAAATGGAGCTATGACACCCGATGATCTGGTTCTGACCCCTCTTGGCCTGCGATTTCGTGGGGTCCGTTATCCCTGTAGCATCGGGCGGGGAGGGATTTCGGCGCGCAAGCGTGAGGGCGATGGGGCGACGCCGGTCGGGGTTCACCGGATTGTCGGTCTGATGTATCGGCCTGACCGGATGGCGCGGCCTGCCGATTGGGCGGTGCCGATCGGGCCCAGTGATCTTTGGTCGGATGATGCGGGGCATGAAGACTATAACATGATGGTGCGCGCGCCCTATCCCCATAGTCACGAGGCGCTGCGCCGGGGTGATCCGCTTTACGATCTTGTGTTGGTGACGGATTGGAACTGGCCCCAAGCGGTGCCGGGGCGGGGGTCGTGCATCTTTATCCACCGCTGGCGGCGGCCGGGCTATCCGACGGCGGGATGTATTGGCCTGCGCCCGGATCACCTGCGCCGGATTGCGGGCCAGATCACCTATCGGACGCGGTTGATCGTCAAGGGCTGAGCAGGGCGCTAGCCGTAATCGCGTTCGCCAAAGATCGCGCTGCCGACCCTGATATGCGTGGCGCCAAGGGCGATGGCGCGCTCGAAATCGCCGCTCATGCCCATCGACAGACCGTTCAGCCCGTTGCGCGCGGCCATTTTCGCCAGAAGCGCGAAATGCAGGCTCGGCTCTTCGTCAACCGGCGGGATGCACATCAGGCCTTTGACCGGCAGATCAAGCGCGCGGCACTCGGCCACAAAGGCATCCGTATCGTCGGGCAGAACGCCGGCTTTCTGGTCTTCTTCGCCGGTATTGACCTGAAGGAACAGATCGGGGCACTGGCCGGTTTCCTGCGCAATCCGGGCGATGGTATGAGCCAGTTTGGGGCGGTCAACCGAATGGATTGCCTGAAACAGATCGAACGCCTGACGCGCCTTGTTGGTCTGGAGCGGCCCGATCAGGTGCAGGTCGACACCGTCAAAACGCTCGCGAAAGCCGGGCCATTTTCCGGCCGCCTCTTGCACGCGGTTTTCGCCGAATGTGCGTTGGCCTTGCGTCAGCACCGCTTCGACACGTGCGTCGGGCTGCACTTTGGACACGGCGATCAGGGTCACGCTGCCGCCCGCGCGCCCGGCACTTGTTTCGGCTTTGCGCATGCGGTCTTTGATCTCGCTCAGGCCCACGGGTCATTTCCTTTCAAAAGTGGCGGTCTTTCACCCATGCCACAGCCCCCGGGCCGGGCACAAGTGTGCGCAAGCCCGTCAAACGCCTTGCCCCTCTGGCTCAGCTTGGATAGTAGGGAAGAGAAACAGTGTCGGACGGTGCCATGATCAAATCCCGTATGAATATCGCTGGCCTTTGCGTGGCCTGTCTTGTGCTCCTGGCCGGGTGCGCCGCCTTCAAGGATGCAAAGCTTGATCCGGACGCCATGAAGGTCAAGGGCGGACGCAATGCTGACGTTCGTGGCGATGGCAGTTCGGTTTTTGACATCTTCAAGGGCGCCGAGGACGATGTGAAGGTAAACCGCTTTCTCTGGACGGCAACGCTTCAGGTGCTCGATTTCCTGCCTGTTGAGGCCGCCGATCCGTTTACCGGTGTGATCTCGACCGGCTATGGCATCCCTCCGGGGGGCGGACAGGCCTATCGGGCGTCCATTCTGATCAGTGATCCGGCGTTGGACGCACGTTCGTTGAACGTGGCGCTGCAATCGCGCGGCGGGCCGGTCAGTGCCGCCACCGAGCGCGCGGTCGAGGATGCGATCCTGAACCGGGCCCGCCAATTGCGTATTAACGCTGCGCGTTTCTGATTTCGTGAGTGCCACCCCGGCGGCGGTGTCCCCGGCGCGGTTTATCCGGACGAGGCGTGTGACTAAAGCGGCTGATCCATCACATCTTTGACCCACGCAACCTGTCGCGGCAGGCAGATCGTTTCAAGATCATACTGCGCGCGGATCATTTCGCGGGACGTGTCGCCCAAACGCTTGCGCGCGCCCGGATCGTCAAGCAGATCACAGACCTGATCAACCAGGGCATCGCCATCAAAGAAATCGACAAGCCGCCCTGTCTGATCGTCAATGATCACCTCGCGCACCGGTTCGGTATCGCCGGCCACGATTGCCGCGCCACAGCTCATCGCCTCAAGCAAGCTCCAGCTTAGAACGAACGGATAGGTGAGATAGACATGGACCCGGCTGACCTGTAGCAGGCGCAGGAACTGATCATAGGGGATGCGGCCCAAAAACCGAACCCGATTCCAGTCGGCATCCGAAATCTGGTCGCGCACCTCGTCGATGAAAATCTGTTTCCAGGTTTTTCCCTTGGGCGGCCGCGCGCCATAGCTTACCTCGTCGCCCCCCACGATAAGCACCGTTGCGTTTGGGCGCTCGCGCAAAAGCCGGGGCAGGGCGCGCATGAAGATGTGATAGCCGCGGTAAGGTTCCAGATTGCGGTTCACAAAGGTGATCACCTCATCCTTGCGGGTGACATCGCATTGCCCCTCAATCGTAAGGCGCACATCCGGGTCAGGGCAGGCCTGAACCGTGTTGATCCCATCGTGGCTTAGCGTGATGCGCTCGCGAAAGGGGGCGGGAAAGGTATCAGCCTGAAACGCTGTCGGGCTTATGCCGGCATGGGCAAATTCGAAATGCAGGTGGTTGTTGAGGTTCTTCATCCGAATGCGCAGTGGTTCAACCTCGGGGGATTTGCTGGCAAATTCGGGGTCAAAGTTAAGATGCGGAAAGCCCGCGTGATGATAAAGCTCGCAATAAAGCCCCATCCGCGCCTTTGGCCAGACATCGCGCAAAAACATCGATTCGCCCCAACCGGGGTGCGCCAGAATAAGATCCGGCTCAAACCCCGCGTCGCGCATCTTGCTGGCCGCGCGATAACAGGCCTCGCCGCGCGTCACCTTGGTATCCAGATCAACCAGCCAGGGGTGCAGTTTTTGACCGTCCCGATCCGGCAGGGCATAGGGCAGAACCCGCACCCCTTGCCAGTTGGTCGGCTCTTTCACCCGCAAGGTCAGGGCCACGCATTGATGGCCCTGGCGCGCCAAAAGCGGGGCTAGATGTTTGTATTGTCCGGGGAAATTCTGATGAATAAAAAGGATTTTCATGAAATGTGCCGCTGCCTCTGTCGCTCGGGCGCTTATAATACTGCGGTTGCGCGCTGCAAAGCCCTGCATTTTTGGCCCTAGCCACTGGACCCGCGCGCAGCGAGCGCCTATCACCGCCCCAACACCGTGACCACAGATAAGGGGCGCCGTCCATGTCGCGCTATTCAGCCGCTGAAATCGAAGCGAAATGGCAACAGGCCTGGGATCAGGCCGGTATTTTTCAGGCCACCCGCGAGGGCGACAAGCCGAAATACTATGTGCTGGAAATGTTCCCCTATCCATCGGGGCGCATTCACATGGGCCATGTGCGCAATTACACGATGGGCGATGTGGTGGCGCGCTATAAGCTGAGCACCGGGCATAACGTGTTGCACCCGATGGGCTGGGATGCATTTGGCATGCCGGCTGAAAACGCCGCGATGGCGATTGGCGGTCACCCCAAGGACTGGACCTATCAGAACATCGCCGACATGCGCGCCCAGATGAAGC
>CBDTZA010000105.1:0-6317 GCA_965364785.1 uncultured Roseovarius sp.
AGCGGAATGGCCGAATAGTCATATTCGCAGATTGTATAATCGCGCGCCGGGGCAGTACCTCCGCAAAGGGCAATTCGACCGATCAGGGATATCCGGCTTCGAACAGTTCGCCGAGCTCGCAGGATAATTGTGTGCAGCTAAAGCCTCGTCTCGCTTCACCCGAAAGTTTGCGACACAACCCTCTTTGGTCCGGCGCTAGGCGTTCGCGATGTCGCGAATGATCTGGGCAAAGGCGATCAGCGGTTCGGTGCGTTGCTGGACCACTGAATAGGCGATCACGTAGTCGAAAGTGACTGCCGGTCGAAAGGGCCGTACCACCACCCCATTGTTACGCCAGGCACTCGCTGCAAACGGTTCGATCAACCCAATCGCGAGGTTCTCAGCGATCAGGCTGTAGCCGGTGTGGGAGGTCTGTATCCCGATGCCTTGGGCATAATCGACCCCCGCGTCAGTGAGCGCCTTGGCCACAAGGTTCCAATTGGTCAGTCCGCTGGGCAAAATCCGCAGCACCCGTTCCCCGATGAAGTCTTCGGGCGTGATGACCTCTTTTTGCGCCAAGGGGTGGCTTTCATGGACAGCACAGACATGGGACGCGCTGATCAACGGCTCTTGCACAACGCCGGGCGTCTCGGGGAAGGCGAGGGTCACAGCGAGGTGGGTCAGATGGCTGCGCAGACGGTTTACGATCTCGGAGGAAGAAAAGCTGTCGATCACCAGATCCACCGCGGGATAGAGCGCCTGGAACTGGCGCACTGCGGGGGGGAAGAAGTGGGTCGATAGGGCAGGGGTGGCGCAGACCTTGAGGTCGGCAGGTTTGTCGGTCCTGATCTGCTCGGCGATGCGATCAAGCTGGTCGAGCCCGACATGAAACTTTTCGACCCCTTGAAAGAACCGCCCTGCGGCCTCGGTTGGGAGCAAGCGGCCCCGCACGCGATCAAACAGGCTAAAGCCTAATGACGCCTCCAGATCACCGATCAACCGGCTAACCGCAGGTTGAGAGACGGCCATGATCTCGGCCGCACCAGTGATGGTACCGGTGATCATGACGAAACGAAATGCTTCGATTTGACGAAACTGCACGGTGGGCAACCCCTTCTAACGCACTAAAACTAAACGGCTATAAGCAGCCGCATAACATTCACACATGGACCTATGTGTAAATACGATTTGTTGGTATGTACTCGAATCGCCTAGCATTCCTCAACCGACAAGGCGGGGGAGCGCGGTATGAGTGGACAGAAGACAGTGATCGTTGCGGGCTATGGCGCTTGGGCGAAGGCAGACAAGAACCCTGCTTCCGAAACGGCAAAGCTCGTGGCTGCGCAGGACTGGGGAGGTCACCGCGTTGTTCACCTTGAAGTGCCCGTGCGCACGAATGGTCTGATGGCGTATCTTAAAGATGCGATTGAGGAATATGCGCCTGACTATTGGCTCGGCTTTGGCATTGCGCCGGGGGCCTGCGGCATTCGGATGGAGGCGCTAGGGACCAATTGGCGGTCCTTTGATGTGCCAGATAACGACGGTTTGACACTGGCACATGAGGCGACCGTGGTGGGTGGTCCGGCGGCCTATGATGCGACGATGCCGAATGGGCAGATCGTAAAAGATTGCCGTTCCCAAGGGATCCCGGCTGCGATTTCTTATTCGGCGGGCAATCACCTGTGCAATCAGATGCTCTATACCACCCGACATCTTGTTGAGACGGGCGCGGCGCAGATGACCTGCGGCTTCATGCATCTGCCGTTGACCCCCGAGATGGTCGCGGCAGAAGACGCCGAGAAAGAAATGCGCCCGTCAATGGCGCTTGCGACGATGGCGCGGGCAGGGGGCATCGCGGTTCAGGCCCTTCTGGAGGGGCCAAGCGGTGACTGATCCGATCCTGCAACTTCAGCATCTCCACAAACGCTTTGGCCGCGCGACCCCGGCGCAGGATTTTTCGATGACGGTCGAGCGGGGCGAATTCTTTACTATGCTAGGGCCAAGCGGCTCGGGCAAATCAACGGTGTTGCGGATGATTGCGGGGCTGGAATACCCCGACAGCGGCAGCATCGTGATTGATGGGCGCGACATGACATCGGTGCCCCCCTGGGACCGGCACTTGGGCATGGTATTCCAACAATATGCGATCTTTCCGCATCTCGATGTTGCCGGAAATGTGGGCTATGGCCTGCGCCGCGAGAATATGGGCCGAGAAGAAACCGCTGCCCGTGTGTCAGAACTTTTGACGCTGGTTGGCCTTGAAGGATTCGATGGCCGCAACGTGAACCAGCTTTCGGGCGGCGAACAGCAGCGCGTGGCGATTGCGCGGGCTTTGGCCCCGCGCCCCGCGATCCTTTTGCTGGACGAGCCGCTGTCTGCGCTGGACGAGAAAATCCGTCGCGAAATGCAGGACGAGTTGCGCAGCATCCAGCAGCGCACCGGCACCACTTTTATCTATGTCACCCACGATCAGGAAGAAGCCCTGACCATGAGCGACCGAGTCGCCGTGCTCAATCAGGGGCGCTATGTGCAATGCGACACACCGGGACAGATTTTTCACTATCCGCGCACGCCTTTTGTCGCCCGCTTTTTCCGGGGCTGCAATCTGGTGTCCGCTGAGGTGGTGGAAGAGGGCGCGCAGACCCGGCTGACACTGTGCGGTGAAAGCCTGCTGATCGACCGCCGAGGTCGAACTTTGGGCAGCGGCATGGTAGCCCTGCGGGGAGAGGCCATTCAGGTGCAAAGCGCCGGGCAGGAGGCCGAAGTCTCGCCTCAGACCGGGCTGACGCTGCGGGCTGAGATTACCGGAGTCTCCTTTCGCGGGTCCTACAGCAATATCGACCTGCAACTGCCTGATGGGCAGAGCATCACCGCGATTCATGCGGCACAGAGCGGACATGAGGTTGGGGATGAGGTGTTAGTTCACATTGCGGCGAGCGACCTGATCGTCCTTGAGGCGGACGACGACTGACGGATCGAGCGAAACCTAAAGCACAACAATATCTGGGAGGATAACATGACACATAAGACAACAAACCTGAGCGGCCTTGATCGGCGCGCATTCCTGCGCAGCAGCGCGGCATTGGGCGCGCTTTTGGTCACCGGCCTGCCGGCCTTTGCCCAAGGCGGGCGCGAGATCACCATCGCCGATATTGGCGTGGGCGATCCGGGCGGCGACTGGAGCCGGTTCAGCGATGCCACGGGCGATAGCGTTAACATGGTTTCCATCGGCAACGCACCGGCGGCGATCATAAACCAATTGCTGGCTGGTGGCGGCTTGCAGACTTTCGACATCATCAACATCGTGGGCGGCATGCAAAAGCCCTTGGCCGAAGCGGACCTGATCCAGAAAATCGACCGGTCCAAGCTGCCCAATCTTGAGACCAACACCTATATCGACAAATACCTTGCCAAGGGCACACCCGGTTTTGACTTCGTGGGCTATGATGGTGAGCTTTACGGCGTGCCGACAGTCTTGCAGGCGGATTCCTTTGCCTATCTGCCCGATGAAACCGGCGAGTTGGACAGCTACGGCGCGCTCTTTGACCCCAAGTTCCGCGGTTATGTGTCGATCGAGGACAACTACACGACTGCCGGACAGAAGACCGCGCTTTACCTCAAGGCCAACGGGCTGGCAGAGATCGAAGACCCGTCGGACATGACCGAAGGCGAGTTGAAGACGGTCATCGACTTCCTGATCGAGAAGAAGAAAGAGGGGCAGTTCCGGGTCATTTGGTCGAGCTTTGAACAGGCGGTAAATTTGCTGGTCAGCAAGGAAGTGCATGTCATGGATTGCTGGGAGCCGATGGTCTTTGTGGCCAATTCGCAGGGAGCGAATGTGCGCTATGCCGCCCCGCGTGAAGGCTATCTGATGTGGGCCATGGCGGCCTATATCGTGAACAACCCCGAACGTAGCGTTGAGCAGACCGAGGCCGCCTATGCCTTGCTGAACTTCATGCTGGGGCCGTGGTATGGTGCCAAGATCACCGGCATGCGCGGCTATATGACCAACCCCACCGCGCCGCAATTTGCCCGCGACAACAGCGATGCGTTTAGCGCCGAGGAGGCCGAGAAGATTGCCGCCATCGACAGTGGCGTGCAGGACCGCTTCGCCGTGGGCGGCACATGGCAGAACCGCTGGCCGAAAAATGTCGACCTCTATGAGGAAGAATGGCAGCGGTTCAAAGCGTCCTGATGCGACATAGGGGCGGGCAGAGGTCGGGAATATGCGAAAGGACGCAACCATGAACATTGCGCGGCACAGCCAGACGCTGTGGAAACTCGCACTTGGCATTCCGCTCGCCTTGGTGGCGCTGATGATCTTTGGACCCATCGCCATTATGATCATCGTCAGCTTCTGGTCAAAGACCGGGCTGACGATGGTGCCGGACCTGTCGCTGAAGTCCTATGTGACTTTTCTGGGTGGCGTTCGGTTTGATGTTTTCCTGCGCAGCCTTTGGGTGGCAGCAACGGCCACGGCAATCATGTTGGTGCTGGCCTATCCGCTGGCCTACATCATCACCCGCAAGGTGCGGGCATCCATGACCGGGACAGTGCTGTTTCTGTTCTCTGTGCCGTTTCTAGTCAACTTCGTCATCCGCACTTTTTCTTGGTCTGATATCCTCAGCCGCAGTGGGGTGGTCAACTCTTTGTTGATGCAAATCGGGGTCATTGATGCGCCGCTGGATTGGCTGCTGTTTAGCACATTCGCGGTCTATCTGGGTTTGGTAACCGCCTATATGCCGTTTATGATCTTTCCGATCTGGCTGTCGCTCAGTGGCGGCGAAAAGCGTCTTGAGGAGGCCAGTTGGATGCTGGGCGAGGGGCGATTTCGGACCTTTTTGCGGGTGACCTTGCCGCTGTCGCTCCCCGGTGTCTTTGCCGCGGCGATCTTTGGGTTCGTCGGGGCATTTGGTGAATTTGCCGTCTCTACCATTCTGGGCGGGACAGGCTATCAGCTCTTGGGCAATTCGATCATGAGCTCGCTTGATGTGGTGAACTATCCGCTGGCCGCGGCGATGTCGACGTTTTCGATCCTTGTCATGCTGCTGCTGCTCGCGGCGTGGTTCTACTTTTTCGACCTGAGGCTCTTCTTAGGCAAAATCATGGGGCGCGGCTGATGGGCACGAGCAATGCAACCCGGTCGCGCGCGACGCTTGGTCTGATGTGGCTGTTTTTAGGGGCGGTGCTGCTGTTTCTTTACGCGCCGCTTCTGCCGCCGCTGATCCATTCATTCCGAGACACCGAGACAGGCGGACTGTTTGCTAACTACACGGCCATTCTGGATGATCCAAGGTTGATGCGCGGGGTGCTCAACACTTTGATCATCGGGTTGGCTGTTGCAGTGATTACCCCGCTTCTGGCATTGGCTGTGGCGCAGGCGATCCGCGAATGGGGCAAGCCGCGGCTGATCTTGTCGTTGGTATTGCTGCCGCTTTTCGTGCCCGGTGTCAGCATGGGGGTGGCAACCGCGATCTTTTTTAAGACGCTGAACATTGACCCTTCGTTGCTGACCATGATCGCCGTGCAGGTGCTTTGGGCACTGCCCTTTGCCACGCTGATCATCATGACGGTGATGTCGAGTTTTGAGGGGGCTTATCTTGAAGCGGCCTATCTTCTGGGGTCTAACCGGTTTCAGGCCTTTTGGAATATCGAGTTGCCGCACATCCGGCCCGGCTTGGGGGGTGCGGCGGCCTTTGCGCTGATCCTGTCGTTTAACGAAACGGTCCGGACGTCGATCGTGCAGGGCCGTCACAACACGCTGCAAACCTATCTGTGGGCGCAGTACAAACAGGTGGGGCTAAGCCCAACGCTCTATGCCCTGATGACGTTGCTGATCCTTGTCACATTGCTAGTGATGTTGCTGATCGTACTCAAGGCACGCGGCGCGCCTGCTTCGGGCGCGTCGGACGGCTCATAGCGCTAGCGCGGGGTGGCAAAGACCGATGGTCCGATTGCGTTATAGACCGAAGGCGCCCATCGCTCGAGCACGTGAGCGATGTGGTCCACAATTGCGGTTTCGGCGCTGTCGGGGTCGCCGCAGGGGTTGTGTCGCAAACTTTCGGGTGAAGCGAGACGAGGCTTTAGCTGCACACAATTATCCTGCGAGCTCGGCGAACTGTTCGAAGCCGGATATCCCTGATCGGTCGAATTGCCCTTTGCGGATCATGTGAGCGACTTCGATGCCTGCCAGAGTGGCTGCCGCTGAATTGAGCGATTTGAAGGTCTGCATTGGGCGCGAAATCCTTTTGATAAAGCGATGGTCTGGACCTGTCACGCTTTTGTGCCGCCCCAAGTGCTCGTTTAAGCCACCTTTCGTTCAAAAGCGACGGGGCTTT
>CBDTZA010000106.1:0-6308 GCA_965364785.1 uncultured Roseovarius sp.
TCAATGGCAAGCCCAGCCGAAGTCGAGGTATTTCTCGGTGCGATAGCCGATCATGCTGTCGGCGGTGTTGGTGATTTTATACACCAACAACCCCGGCAGGCCGGCGATCAGAAACCAAAAGGCCGGTGCGATGATCCCGTCGCTCAGGTTCTCGGCGGCGGATTCGATGGCGCCCCGCGCCACGTCTGAGGGCTGCATCGCGGCGGTATCGCGGCCCACGATCTGGGCCACGGCCAGCCTTGCGTCGCCTAGGGAAAGCCGAAGCGCGTCGCCCACTTCTGCCACATGATCGACCAGCGAGCGTTGTGCCAAAAGGATTGCGGCCACCAGAATTTCGACCACTGGCCCGAGCTCTTCCAGCAGCGTGCCGAGGACAAGCGCGCCAAGGCCAAGCAGTGTCATGGCAATAATACCGCGCAGGCGCCGCGCTGTGCCCCGGTTCAGACGCGCATCGCACCAGCCCACCGCGCGCCCCATCAACACCGCCGGGTGTGGCGCGCGATCCCAGAGCCAACGCGGCTCGCCCAAGACCGCATCAAGCAGCATCGCCAGAACAAGCGTCACAGCGTGCGCTCTAGCTGCGCCCAGCCTTGTGGGGCGGGCAGGCCAAGACGGATAAGGTCGTCGGCATAAGGAAAGATGCGCCCAAGGATGCGGTGGCGGGCCAGGCGGTCCTGCCAGTGCTGTGCGTTGTCGACCCGGTAAAGCCGGAACAGCGACGTACCGCCTGTCACGTCAGCGCCTGCGCGCTGCATCAGCGCATCAAGCCGCGCGGCATCCGCTGTCAGGCGGGCACGGGTGTCTTGCGCCCAAATCTGATCGCAAAGGGCGCGCGCGCCAATGGTCAGGGCAGGGCCCGAAACCGGCCACGGGCCGAGCATCTCTTGCAACTGCGCAATCAGGGGGTCTGGGCCGATGGCAAAGCCAAGCCTTAGCCCCGCCAACCCCCAGAATTTGCCAAAGCTCTTCAAAACGATATGGCCGGGCCGGGTGGCATGGGCCACAAGCGAGCGCATGGGTGCAATATCGCAAAAGCTTTCGTCAATCACGGTCAAAGGCGCGCCAAGATCGTCGGTGCCGTAAAAATGCCCTGTGGGGTTGTTGGGGTGGACCAGAACGCGGGCATCGGCCTGTGCGGGGGCAGTGGCCGTGACGTCCCAGCCATGGGTGGCAAAGCCTGCGGCATGTTCGTTATAGGTCGGCGCGGGGATATGGACCTGTCCCGGTCTGGCCAGTCCCGGCAGCCGCGCGATCAGGCTTGAGGCGCCGGGGGCGGCCAAAATCGCGGCCCCGTCAGGCACCTGCCAAAAAGCACGCGCGGCGCGGGTCAGGGCGTCTTGTGCGCTTTGATCGGGCAGGGCGGTCCAAGCGCCCGGTTCAATCGCACCCAGCGGATAGGGCACAGGGTTGATCCCGGTCGAGAGATCAAGCCAATCGGCACGCGTACCGCCATGGCGCGCGATAGCCGCGTCAAGCCCGCCGCCGTGATCGCGCAGCATGCCGATTACTCCTCTGCCGTGTCGGGCAGCGGCGGGTGCCGGGTGATGAAATGCCCCTTTACGCCTTGCGGCCATTGCTTGTAGGGCACTTGCCCGTTGGAACTCTGGGCATGCAGAGCGGCATAATCGACAATCGCTTGCGCGGCCTCGACGTCAGGCTCGAATTTACCCAGGGTATAGGCGAGCTTGCCCGCGCCCTGCACCGCGACATTGCAGCCATGAGCGCAGCCCATCAGGCAGGACACGCGCCGCGTTTTGACGCCCTCGCGCCCATTGGCGGCGGATTCAATAAGCTCTGCCATGTCCTGACCATGCGGGCGCGAATGTGTCGCCTCGTCCCAGTCGCTTGTTTTGCAGGTGTCGCAAATGGTGATCCAGCTTGTCATCGGGCGCTCGCTTGTTGTTTGGTGTGTTCAAGCGGAAATCCGCGCAATCTGCAAGGGTTGCGTCTGGGAAACCTACCCGATCAGGCGACATTAATATTTTGTTAAGGTTTGAAGGCAAAGACATTAAGTAGGCAGCGGGTGGCAAGTGCCATATGCGCCGCGCCGCGTGAGGGTATATGAAAGTTTTGATCGTTGAAAGTTCGCCTGATCTGGGCCGTCTGTGGCAAAACCACATGCAACGGCATGGGATGGATGTCTGTCTTTCAACGGATCAGGAATCTGCGGTCAACGCCCTTGATGCTCAGGCCTTTGATGTGATCATTCTGGATCTCGTGCTTGAGCGCGGCAGTGCCTTGGCGGTGGCCGATCTTGTCTGCTATCGCTATCCCGACTCGCAGGTGATTTTCGTGACCAATACCGGATTTTTTTCGGATGGGTCGATCTTCGAGCTTAGCGTGAATGCCCGGGCGCTGTTGCAATCGGATACGCCGCCCGAAGATCTTGCGGCGATGGTCGAGCATTATGGCCGTACCGCCTGAGCGAAGGTCAGGGTTTTCAAGAATTGAGCGCGCAAAGCGCGCGAGGGATTCCTTGGTTTCGGGGCGCTGCCCCGTCGCCCCGAGGGGCGACTCCCCGGGATATTTATGGCCAGAAGAAGCCGTGCTCAGGCCAGCCTGGTCGTCACTTCCGAGTTGCGTTCCAATGTACGGTGCACCGGGCATTTGTCGGCAATCTCCAGAAGTTTGGCGCGCTGGTCGTCGTTCAGATCGCCGCTGAGCCGGATCACGCGGGTGAATTTGTCGGCCTGTGCCCCGCCGCTGTTGCGGGCGTCCTGTGCATGTACCTTGTTGTGCGAGACATCGACGCTGACATGGGTCAGCGGCCAGCCCTTGCGCCGGGCATACATGCGGATCGTCATCGACGTGCAGGCCCCAAGACCGGCGGCCAGAAAGCCATAGGGCGACATGCCACGGTCGGTGCCGCCATAGGCCTCTGGTTCATCCGCGAGCATATGATGATCGGGGCCTGAATCGATGTCCTGGAGGTATCCTGCGGGATCGGCCTCGCTGACACGCACGATGCCCTCGGGGGCGCCCGGAGGGGGGGCGGGGGGCGACAGGTCAAGGTAGTGCATCACCCAGGCTGCAATCACCTGCGCGGCATATTCGGCATCCGCGGGATCGGTGATCAGATGGTCGGCATTGTCCAGGGTGACAAAGCTTTTGGGATGTTTGGCGGTCCTGAAGATTTCGGAGGCATTTTCGATGCCGACGGTCTGATCGCGCGGGGCGTGGAGCACCAGAAGGGCGCGACCCAGATGGGCAATGTCCTGTTCCAGGTTCTCGGCTTTCACATCGTCAACAAAGCCCTTGCCGATGCGAATGTTGCGGCCGCCAAGGGTGACCTCTGCGACGCCGTCGGATTTGATTTTCTCAAGTGCGTTGCCGAAGTTATGGGTCACGTGGTCGGGATCAAACGGGGCACCGATGGTGACCACCGCGCGCACGCTGTCGATCCGGCGGGCGGCGGCAAGGACGGCGGCACCGCCAAGGCTATGCCCGATCAGAAGCCCCGGCGCCATGCCGCGATCAGAGAGCGCGCGCGCGGCCAGTTCGAGGTCCTCGATATTGGAGGTAAACGAGGTGTTCTCGAACTCGCCCCCCGAATGGCCCAGCCCGGTGAAATCAAATCGCAGCACAGCAATGCCCGCCCCGGCAAGCCGCGCCGCAATCCGGCGCGCGGCGGGAATATCCTTGGA
Organism: uncultured Roseovarius sp.; assembly: GCA_965364785.1. Classification (GTDB taxonomy): domain Bacteria; phylum Pseudomonadota; class Alphaproteobacteria; order Rhodobacterales; family Rhodobacteraceae; genus Roseovarius. The sequence continues at coordinate 3,645 of CBDTZA010000106.1, forward strand.
GCAGGTAAAGCAATGCGCGAAAAGCGCCGTGGCCAGATGCGGGCCGTCCGGCAGATCAAGCCGGGCGACAAGCTCGTGGCTTGCATGGCCAGTGAAAGTCAGGCGTTCGGTGGGCATGAAATTTCCTTTGATAGATGTTGACCAAGGTTAGGCGCGCAAGGTGTGCTCTGCCACCCCAGCGAGTGCCGTGTCACGCGAAGGTGAGGTCATCGGGCCCAAACCCTTTAAAATTCAGTTTTTTGTTTAATGAAATGGCTGGTCGCTGGCCACGGATCATTAACCGCAGGGGGCGATGCTGTGCGGATAGATAGGTAAAAATGCACAATGGTTATGCGGGTTAAAACTCAGGGCGAAGTGCGCCTTTTTGCGGCGGTGGTTTCGCTTGTCGTATTGGTCGGCAGCCTGCTGTTGCGGTTGCTGATCTTGCCGCCCGATTTGGTGACCGAAACGGCCTTGCCCGACGCGTTCATTGCGGTGATGATCGCTGCGCCGATCGCGCTTTTTGTCGGGCAGCGGATGCTGGAGGTTCATGAATTGGCCGCCAAGCTTGAGCATGCGGTGTATCACGACCTTCTAACCGGGGTCTGCACGCGCACCCGTTTTCATGAAAGGGTGGCAGAGTTTGGCGATGAAAGTTCTGTTGTGATTGTCGCGGATATTGACCATTTCAAGGGGTTCAATGATCAATATGGTCATCATGCGGGCGATCTTGCGCTTCGGCAATTTGCAGCAATCCTTGCGGAAAATTGTCGTTCGGATGACATCGTGGCGCGCTTTGGGGGCGAAGAATTTGTTGTGCTGTTATGCGACACCGATCTGTCCGACGGATTGGCCACAGCCGAACGGCTTGTTCGACGCATTCGTCAAAAGCCCGTCTTTGTCGAGCAGCAGGCCCTAAGCCTGACCGCCAGCTTCGGGGTGGCGCTTCTGCCACCGGGTGGTAATGTGGACGCGGCCATTCAACAAGCCGACCGCGCGCTTTATAATGCCAAACATGAAGGCCGCGACCGCGCCTATGTTTATGATCCGGCCCGCGACGCGGGCCCGCTGCCGACGAGCGCCGCAGCCGAGTGACTTGCATTTACATCAATATTTGTGGTGTTATGTATATTATAAATTCGTTTTAATAATCCTTTTGATGGTCCTATGTCTGAGGAGCCGAAAGGCACGGCTCAGAAAAAAAAGGATATCTCATGCCCCAGGATATATGTCTCAATCAGCGCGCGTCAGAGCGGGCTTCCGGTGTGCCGACAGGGTTCATCATCACTGTTGTCGTTCTGGCGATAGCCGCCCTCATGATGAAAGGCCCAAGCCTTGGTGGCGCCGTGTTGCCCGCCGATGCGACCGGCGTTGTGCTTGAAGACTGGCACGGCAATGTCATGCGGTCGCAGTGATCTGCGCGCCCACAACCATGGCCATATGAAAGCCGCGCCCGGGGCGGGCGGATCAGGTCCGCCCCATCAGCGCGTCATCAAACGGATATTGTGTGAGGTTCTCATACCCGGTCTCGGTTATCAGAACCTGATCTTCGAGTTTGATTGAAAAATCACCCCCCTCGGGGCTTATCAGGGCCTCGACGCAGAGCACCATTCCCGGTTCCAGCGCATAATCAAAAGCGCCGGGCACAGCCTTGTCGGGATAAGCCACCAGTGGCCATTCATCGCAAAGCCCGACGCCGTGCATCATACAGCCGTATTTCAGCACCTGATACTCGGGGTCAAGAACATGACAACGCGCGGTCAACTCGGGGATGGCTATCCCCGGCTTGAGCAAGTCCATATTGCGCATGATATGCTCGTGCCCGTGCTGCATTGCATAGACCATATCGGCGGGCGGCGGGCGATCACCGATCCACCAGCTTCGGCTGATATCAACGCAGATGCCGTAGCTGCCGATAAGATCGGTATCAAAGCTGACGATTTCGTTGTTTTGCACGATCCGCCCGCCGCATTCCTGAAACCACGGGTTGGTGCGCGGGCCCGAGGTGAGAAGTCGCGTTTCGATCCATTCGCCGCCGCGACGGATGTTCTCGGCATGCAGCACCGCCCAGATATCATCTTCGCTCGTCTGCCCTTGCGGGACGGCCTCGCGGGCGAAACGCTCCATAGCGGCGACGGCGGTTTCGCAGGCATGGCTGGCACAGCGCATCGCCTTGATCTCGTCGGGCCCCTTTATGGCGCGGGTCTTTTCGGTCACCTCTTCGCCTTCCATGATCTCGAACCCTTGGGCTTCGAGCGCGCGCAGGCCGTGTAACATGACCTTGTCGACCGCGAGCCGCATATTGCCCGGCGCGTGTTCTGCCAAAAGCACGCGCACCTCATTGGCAAAGACATCGGCGGCCACATCCAACTTGTCGCCCCGGCCAAAGTAAAACATATCCGCGCCAGAACGCTGTTCGCGCACCAGCGGGTTGAACGTGCTCAGGAAGGGCGAATTCTTGTAATCCCAGATCACCATATAGCCATCGGCACAGACCAGCACCGCGCGAAACGGGTTGTGGGTGTTCCAGAGCTGCATATTGGTGCTGTCGGTGGCATAGCGGATGTTGAGCGGGTCAAACATCAACACCCCGGCATAGTCACGCGCGACCACCGAGCGGGTCAGCCGTTCCCAGCGAAAGCGCCGCATCGCCTGAAGGTCGGGCAGCTCAAGCCCTGCCGCGGC
>CBDTZA010000107.1:0-6305 GCA_965364785.1 uncultured Roseovarius sp.
AGGCCGGCGCAAACGACAACGCATAGCTGATGCAGACATGGCTCAGGGTGGCAAACAGCCCCAGGATCAGCAAAAGGCGCATCTCGCGCGCCTCGGGCCAGGACGGATCAAGCGGCCCAACACCCGATCCGTTGAACACCCAAAGCACCGGCAGCGCCAGAAACAGCGCCGCAAGGCCGGTATAGGCCTGCAAGGTGATCGGATGCATCCGTGTCGCCATTCGCCGGGTCAGGATCATGTAGACCGCGAAACAGCCCGCCGTCACCAAAGGCAATAACGCCACCGGCCCGACATCCTGAAAGCTGGGGCGGATGATCATCATCGCCCCGACAAAGCCGATTCCACAGGCGATATAGCGGCGCGGGCCGATCGGCTCGCCAAGCAGAACCCCGCCAAGGATCGTCAGGATAAACGGCTCGACGAAAAAGATCGCGATGGCATCGGCAATCGGCATCGCCCTAAGCGCCGTGAAAAAGCACCCCGTCGCCACAAGCATCAGCCCCGAGCGCGCCAGATGAAGCCCGACCTCTCTTGCGCGCGGGCGATGCAACCACCCCGCCAGCGCCGCCAGTGGCATCAAAAGCGCCACCTGCACCGCAAAGCGGGTCGCCGCAATCTGGCCCACCGCCAGAGCATCGCCAATCAGCTTGGCGCAGGCATCCATCATCGGCGCGATGATGGCAAACCCCACCATCAGCAATATCCCCAGAGAGGTGCGCGCCGGGCTTTCCATCAATCGCGGTCAGCAGTTCGGAACATTGACGGCGAGGCCGCCAAGCGAGGTTTCCTTGTATTTCTCGCTCATATCAAGGCCGGTCTGGCGCATGGTCTCGATGCAGGCATCAAGCGGCACAAGATGCGTGCCATCACCGCGCAGCGCCAGCGACGCCGCCGAGACCGCCTTGATCGCGCCCAGACCGTTGCGCTCGATGCAGGGCACCTGCACAAGGCCTCGGACCGGATCGCAGGTCATGCCAAGGTGATGCTCAAGCGCGATTTCCGCCGCGTTTTCGATCTGTGCCGGCGTGCCGCCCAGCACGGCACATAGCCCCGCCGCGCCCATCGCCGCCGCCGATCCCACTTCGGCCTGACATCCTGCCTCGGCGCCCGAAATAGAGGCGTTGAACTTGACCAGCCCACCAATGGCGGCAGCGGTCAAAAGAAAATCCTCGATCTGGGCCTCGCTGGCGCCCGGCACATGCTCTAGCCAGTATTTGATCACCGAGGGCACAACGCCGGCCGCGCCATTGGTGGGCGCGGTCACCACCTGTCCGCCGGCGGCGTTTTCCTCGTTCACCGCCATGGCATAGGCGCTCATCCAGTCGTTGATTTTATGCGGCGCATTCAGGTTGGTGCCGCGCTCGGAGATCAGCGCGTCGCGGATGCCCTTGGCGCGGCGCTTGACGTTCAACCCGCCGGGCAGAATGCCGTCGGTATCTAGGCCGCGGGTGATGCAGTCATCCATCACCTGCCAGATCCGCGCCACACCCGAGCGCAGGTTTTCCGGCCCGCCGCGTGCGATTTCATTGGCCTTTTTCATCTGCGCGATGGTCTTGCCGCTGGTTTCGGCCATCTCAAGCATTTCGGCGGCGGATTTGAACGGATAGGGCACCGGATCGCCCTCATCGGTGTTCTTGCCAGCGGCAAGCTCGGCTTCGGTCATCACAAAACCGCCGCCGATGGAATAATATGTTTCCTGCAGGATTACATCGCCCTGCGCATCGGTCGCCATCAGGACCATGCCATTGGCGTGGCCCGGCAGGTTTGGCCCGAAGTCAAAGATCAGGTCATCCTTAGGGTGAAATTTCAGCTCGGGCAGGCCCGGCGGTGTCACGCTATGGGTGTCGCGAATCTGCTCCAGCGTGGCCTCGGCCTTGGCATGGTCATAGGTATCGGGCAAGAACCCGGCCAACCCAAGAATGGTGGCGCGATCACTGGCATGGCCGACGCCGGTAAAGGCCAGCGACCCGTGCAGCGACCCGCGCAATCCGCCATAGTGAAACGGCGCCGCGCGCATCTTGTCCAAAAACCGCGCAGCAGCCACCATCGGCCCCATCGTATGCGAGGATGACGGGCCGATGCCCACTTTGAACATGTCGAAAACCGAAAGAAACATCAGGTGGCACTACCTTCTGGTGGCGTGGCATATGTGGGGGCCGTAAAGGGCGTCTTGCCCAGACCTTCGGCCCTTATCGCAGCAATAACACAGCCGCGACTCTCAAGTCGCGTCACCATATCATGCAGGCGCGACCATTGCTTGATCGAAAACCAACCCGCTCCGCCATTTGGGGCCGGGTAAAGCACCATCCAGCGCAGTAGCGGCCCGAGATAGAGATCAAGCAATGACACCTCGGCCGCGCAAAACCACGACGGCGCACCGGCCGCCAGCCCCTCAAGCGCGTCCAGATGGTGGATAATCTCGGCCTGCATGTGACGGCGCAGGCTTGCCTGCGCGCTTTGGTCATCGCCAACATATTGTGCCGGATAAAACGTCATCCGAAGCGCCGGGTGCAGCGTGTTGGCCACAAAGAACAGCCATTTCAGGAAATCGCCCCGCGCGACGCTATCGACCATCGGGGCCAGCCGCCCGTGCCGATCCGCCAGCCAGAGCAGGATCGCGCCGGTCTCGAACATCACCCCCTCGGGGGTTTCCAGAACCGGGATCAAGCCGTTCGGGTTCAGCGCCAGATAGGCGGGCGATTTATGCGCCGCACCGGCGCGGTCCACAAGAACGCAGGTATAAGGTACGCCCAGCTCTTCAAGCGCGAGGCGAATGATCAGCGAGGCATTGTCAGGCGCGTAATGCAGGCGATAGGCATCTGTCATGGCAAGCCGGACCCGCGCACAACGCGGACAGGACGCGGATGAGTATTTGCAGAACGGTGAAACATCAGCCGCGCCAAAGCCTAGCCCTTGTCGCCAGAAGTCTTGCCGACATTTTCGGCAAAGGCGGTTTTGAAGGCGGCCTGCTGATCGGCGCTCGCCTCGGTCTGATGTTGGGCTTTCCAGTGGTCATAGGGCATGCCGTAATAGATTTCGCGCGCCTCGTCCTTGGTCATCTCGATGCCGCGCTCATTGGCGGCCTCCTGATACCAGCGCGACAGGCAGTTGCGGCAAAAGCCGGTCAGATTCATCATGTCGATATTTTGCACATCGGTGCGCTTTTCCATCAGATGATGGCGCAGGGTGCGAAAGGCGGCGGCCTCAAGCTCGATCCGGGTTTGGTCATCCATGGCGTGTCTCCTTGGTTTGGGATCAAGATGTGATCGCACAGGGTGCTTCGCAAGGGGCGCACGGGGCGCAGGGGGCTCAAAGCCCGGTCTCGGCCAGAACCTCTTGCAGGATCGGTGCCAGCCGGGCCGCCCATGCGGCCTGTTGCGGGGGCGTTGCAATCAGATCGTTGCGCAGCTCGATCAGGATATTGAGCCGCTCATGGGCAATCGCATGGCGCGCGATCGCGTCGCCGGGCAAATGGCCACCGTAAGGCTCGTTCGCGCCGATGCAAAGGTCAGGCTCTGAATTGAGCCGTGCCAGCAAAGGCCGCGCCAGCCGTTTATCCGCCGCATAAAGCAAACCGATATGCCAGGGACGCGGAGGTCCCGATTTTAGCTGTGGGGTAAAGCTGTGCATCGACACGATCACCGTGTCCTTGCGCCGCGCGGCCAGTTCGGCCAGCGCGCTGTGATAGGGCCGGTGGCAGCGGTTCAACCGCTCTTGCAGCACGCCCGGTCCGGCATCACGGTTGCCGGGTATGATGGTGCCGTCATAAAGCTTCATCAACAGCGTCGGGTCATCCTCGCCCCGGTTGGGGTCAATCACCAGCCGCGAAAAGTTGGACAGGATAGCAGGTCCATCAAGCGCCGCCGCAAGCGCCCGCGACACCCCTGCCGCGCCCACATCATAGGCGATATGGCGGTTCATGTCCTCGGGCAGAAGCCCAAGCGAGCCACCATTCACAAACGGCGGCACGGTATTGGTGGCGTGATCGCAGGTCACAAGCCAGCGGTCCGGGCGAGTGGCCCCTTCTATGTCATATGGCTGATACATCATCGGGTTGGTTTTTCCTCTGAACTTCCTCTAGGACAGTTGCGACAGGATGTGAATTGCGCAATAAGGCGGCTAAGAATTTTGTTAGCGATAACAGGCGCCATAAGCCGCGAAGAGATGAGGACAGACACATGAGACGCCACCGCAACGTCAAGATCGTAGCCACCCTTGGCCCGGCATCGTCAGATTACAAGACGATCCGCGCCCTGCATGAGGCCGGCGCAGATGTGTTTCGCCTGAACATGAGCCATGGCGCCCATGAAGATATCGCCGAACGCCACCGTATCATTCGCCAGATCGAGGAAGAGCTTGATAGCCCGATTGCCATTCTGGCCGACCTTCAGGGGCCGAAGCTTCGGGTTGGGGTCTTTGCCAATGGCGAGGAAGAACTTGAAGAGGGTGCCGCGTTCCGGCTTGATCTGGACACGGCAGAGGGCAGCGCGACCCGCGTCTGCCTGCCACATCCCGAGATTTTTGCCGCCCTGGAGCCGGGCGCGAACCTTTTGGTCAATGACGGTAAAATTCGCCTGGCCGTCACCGATTGCGGCGCCGATTTCGCCAATTGCACCGTGGTGACCGGCGGCACGATCTCGAATCGCAAGGGCGTGAATGTGCCCGATGTGGTGCTGCCGCTGGCGGCCCTGTCGGATAAGGACCGCGCCGATCTTGAATTCATCTGCGAGCTTGGCGTGGACTGGCTTGCGCTTAGCTTTGTGCAGCGCCCCGAGGACGTGAACGAGGCGCGTGCCCTGGTAAAGGGCCGCGCGGCGATCATGTCTAAGATCGAGAAACCCGCCGCAGTGAAATGCTTTGACGATATCCTCGCGGTCAGCGACGGAATCATGGTGGCGCGCGGCGACCTTGGGGTCGAGCTTCCGGTGCAGAACGTGCCGCCAATTCAAAAGCGCCTTGTGCGGCGCTGTCGTGCGGCGGCCAAGCCGGTGATCGTCGCCACGCAGATGCTCGAATCGATGATCGAATCCCCGATGCCCACCCGCGCCGAGGTCTCGGATGTGGCCACCGCGATCTATGAAGGCGCTGATGCAATCATGCTCTCGGCGGAATCGGCGGCCGGCGCCTACCCGATCGAGGCGGTCAGCACCATGAACAACGTCGCCATCGAGGTGGAAAGCGATCCGACCTATCGCGAGGTGATCGAGGCAAGTCGTCGCGCCAACCGTCAGACCGTCGCCGACGCGATCGTCGCCGCCGCCCGCGAAATTGCCGAAACCACCGATATCAAGGCGATCTGCTGTTACACCCAATCGGGCACCACCGCGCTTTTGACCGCCCGCGAACGCCCGCGTGTGCCGATCATCGCCCTGACAAGCCTGCGCGGCACCGCGCGGCGGCTGGCGCTGACATGGGGGGTGAACTGTGTGATGACCGGCGAACTGACCCGCTTTAAGCTGGCGGTGATCAACGCGGCCCGTGCCGCGTGTGCGCAGGGCTATTCCGAAGAAACCGATCAGATCGTGGTGATTGCAGGCGTGCCTTTCAACGTGCCGGGCTCTACCAATATCCTTCGTGTGGCCCCCTGTCAGGAAAGTTTGATTTACGCCACCGATCCGGGCTAAACTCGCGCAGTTTTGCTTTTATGGTTTTACCGGAGTTGATTTATGGATCCTGATCTAGCCATGGCGATTGGCGTTGTGCTCGGCGTGTTTACTGTCCCGTCGATCATGTCAGCCATCTCGGACGGGCGCGCGCCGCGCGTGGCGGCCTTTACCCTGATCGCCGCCGGTGTACTTATCCTGTGGGCGCTGTCCAACAAACCCGGCGGATATAGCTTTAGCGACCTGCCCAACGTTCTTGTCCGGGTGATCGCGCGCTATCTGACCTGAAGCGCACCAAACAAACCGCGCCAAGACCCCTTGCGAATTCACCGCGGGGCGCGTATACGGCGCCTCTCAATGCGCGACCGGCCGAAAGTGGCATGCCGAGTCGCGCCTATACCGTCCGATCTAAGAGGAGCCGGAAATGCCCAAGATGAAGACCAAATCGAGCTGCAAAAAGCGGTTCAAAGTGACGGCCACTGGCCGTATTGTTGCCGGTCAGGCAGGCAAGCGCCACGGCATGATCAAACGCAGCAACAAATTCCTTCGTAACGCTCGCGGTACGACAACGCTGTCAAAGGCTGATGAAGGTATCATCAAGCCAATGATGCCCTACGCGCGCTAAGGAGGATATGATCAATGTCACGCGTTAAAAGTGGGGTAGTTACCCACGCCCGTCACAAAAAAGTAATCAAGGCTGCC
>CBDTZA010000108.1:0-6235 GCA_965364785.1 uncultured Roseovarius sp.
GCCGAATTTCTCGTGCTCGGTGCCGATGCGCCAGTCTTCTTTGGGTTTACAGCCACTTGCCATATATTCGGCAAGCTGGTCGTGATGCTCAATCGGCCCGCCGCCGGATTGTGGAATGGACATGATCGGGCCTCCTGATCGGGTCACGCTAAATTAGGAATCACAAGTGGCCTTTAACGCGCAGAGTGTCAATGCAGCCTTAAGTGCGAGGCGACGGTTTGGGGTGTTTGCCAGATCACAACGGCTTGACCGGAGCGCCGCCGCATCTGGGTCAGCATATGTTCGGTGCGGATGCCGGGCAGGGTGGCAAAGGCATCAAACAGCGTCTCGGCGCCTTCGGCGGTCAGCGGGATGGCAAGGTCGGGTTGGCCGGGCTGGCTCAGGACCCAGTGGGCAGGGTGTGAGCGCGGATCGAATTTGAGAGTGGTGAGATCGCCCATCGCCACAACGCCGCCGGTCAGAGGGCCGAAATAGGCCACCTGGCCCTCATCGACGCGCACCACGCCCGGCCCGCCGGAGCCTGCACGAAAGCGGGCGCGCTGTAACCCTGCGGCGAGGATCGCGGCGGCGAGGATGAGTACGACATAGCCCAGCCAGTGCAACACGCCGATGAAGGTTAGCGCCCACCACAGGCCCACGGCCAAGAGGCCCGCACCCACCAGAACCTCGCGCCAGCGCCATATTGCGGCGCGCGCTTCGGGGCGCATAAAGCTCATGCCCAATCCCCCAGGGCCTGTTGCCAGAGGGTCATGGCGGCGACAGCGGCGGTGTCGGCGCGCAGGATGCGGGGGCCAAGGGCAATGGCATGGGCAAAGGGCAGGGCCGAGAGGCGAGTGCGTTCAGCCTCGGAAAAGCCGCCCTCTGGCCCGATCAGAATCGCCCAAGGCGTAGCTGCGAGGCCGCCTGTGAGGGTGGATGAGCCCCCCGCCAGCGCCTCGTCGCAAAACATCAACTGTCGCCCCTCGGGCCAGTCCGAGAGCAGCCAGTCGAGCTTTTGCAACCCGCAGACCTCGGGCACAAAGGTGCCGCCGCATTGCTCGGCGGCCTCGACCGCGTGGGCCTGAAGGCGATCCTGACGAATGCGCTCGGAATTGGTGAACGTGGTCTGCACCGGCAGGATGCGCGCCGCGCCCATTTCGGCGGCTTTTTCCACGATGAAATCGGTGCGCGCCTTTTTGATCGGCGCAAACAGCAGCCACAGATCGGGCGGACAGCGTTGTACGCTGGTATGCTCTTCGGCCAGCAGAAGGCCGCCCCGCTTGCCGGCCTCGGCGACGCTGGCGCGCCATTCGCCATCGCTGCCGTTAAACAGCAAGACCGCATCGCCCACACGCTGTCGCATGACCCCAAAAAGATAATGCGCCTGGTCGCGGTTCAGAGGAACCGTTTGCCCTTGCCCCAGCGGGTGCTCTACATAAAGCCTGATCTTAGCCGTTTTCATGAGGCCAACATATGACCGGAAACAACCAGACGCCAGAGGCCACAGGCGAGAATGCCGGACAGGTGGCCGATGCCTATCGCGGCAATTGGGTGGACCGTCTGGCCCCGGCGCGCACTCGGCCCTATCTGCGCCTTGCGCGGGCGGATCGCCCGATCGGGACGTGGTTGTTGTTGTTGCCATGCTGGTGGGGGCTGGTGCTTGCGATGCTAAGTGATGGGCGCGCGGGCTGGCATGATCTGTGGATTTTTGTTGGCTGCGCGCTTGGTGCTTTCCTGATGCGCGGGGCTGGATGCACCTGGAACGATATCACGGATCGCCATATCGACGGGTCCGTGGCGCGCACCGCGTCGCGGCCGATCCCGTCGGGTCAGGTCAGCGTCAGGGCCGCTTTGGTGTGGCTGGCGGCGCAGGCGCTGGTGGCTTTTGGCATCCTTCTGACCTTCAATATGGCCGCCATTGGCCTTGGCGTTTTGTCGCTTTTGCCGGTGGCAATCTATCCCTTTGCCAAGCGGTTTACCTGGTGGCCGCAGGTCTTTTTGGGGCTGGCGTTCAACTGGGGGGCCTTGCTGGCCTGGACCGCCCATACCGGGCGGCTTGAGGCACCTGCGGTGCTGCTTTACCTCGCGGGAATCGCCTGGACGCTATTTTATGACACGATCTATGCCCATCAGGATGCCGAGGATGATGCACTTATCGGGGTGAAATCGACCGCGCGGCTGTTTGGGGAGAATTCGCCGCGCTGGTTGCGCTGGTTTTTGGTGGTGTCGGTCTCGATCATGGCGCTTGCGGTTATCCTGGCGGTTCCGAACGGCAAGCCGGTTGCGCTTTTGGTGGCGCTCTGCGGGCCCTGGGCGATGGGCTGGCATATGCAGTGGCAGATGCGCCAGCTTAAGCTGGACGATACCGCGCGGCTATTGATGCTGTTTCGCTCCAACCGCGATGCGGGGCTTTTGCCTGTGCCATTTTTCGCCGTTGCCCTTTTGCTGTGATTGATCTTGTGCGGGCAGCGGCATAAAGACAAAGCCTAGGGAATAAGGACCGGCCATAACCTCATGCGTTTATCCTCAGTTTTCACAATTGCCGCAGCCTTTACCGGAGCGGCGGTTTTATGCGTTGTCGCCGCCGGTTTCGCGGTCAGTGCCATCGAGGACGGCTCGCGCCGCGCGGTGCGTGATACGCTGGACATGCAGGACATGGTCTGGGCCGAGGTCGATACCGACGGGCTTCAGGTGTTTCTGGCGGGCACGGCCCCGACCGAAGCCGCGCGCTTCAAGGCTCTGTCGGTGGCCGGCACGATCGTCGATGCCGCGCGGGTGATTGACCAGATGCTGGTCGAGGATGCCGCCGATATCGCGCCGCCGCGCTTTTCGATCGAGATCTTGCGCAATGACCGGGGCATTTCCCTGATCGGGCTGGTGCCTATGGCCACCGACCGGCACAAGCTTTTGGCCGATATTGCCGAGGCTACGGATGGGGCGCCGGTGGCTGATCTTCTGGATGCGGCCGATTATCCCTATCCCGAGACATGGCCCGCTGCGCTGCGCTATGCGGTGCGCTCGCTGGGAAAACTGCCGCGCACCAAGATTTCGGTCAGCGCCGAGCGGGTTGAGATTACCGCCATGGTCGACAGCCCCGAGGCCCAACGCCGGATGGAAACCGATCTTTCGCGCACAGCCCCCGATGACGTGCGCCTTGCGCTTGATATCTCGGCGCCGCGTCCGGTGATCACGCCGTTTACGCTTCGGTTTCTGATCGAAGACGGGCGCGCCCGGTTTGACGCCTGTTCCGCCGATACCGACGAGGCGCGTGACCGTATCCTGCGCGCCGCAGGTCAGGCCGGGTTGCAGGACAAGGCTGATTGCGTTGTCGGCATGGGCGTGCCCTCGCCGCAATGGGCGCGCGCGGCAGAGCTTGCGATTGCGGCGGTGGGGAAATTAGAGGGCGGCAGCGTGACCTTCTCGGATGCTGACATCGCCCTCTGGGCGCCAGAGGGCACGCCGCAGGGACAGTTTGACGATGTGGTGGGGCAGCTTGAGGCCGATTTGCCCGAGGTCTTCGCCTTGCAGGCGACGCTGCCGCCGCCGCCGAATTCCGACGCGCCGGTGGTGCCCGAATTCATTGCCACGCTATCGCCCGAAGGTCAGGTTATGATCCGCGGGCGGGTCAATAGCGAAACCACGCGCGACACCGTGGACAGCTTTGCCAAGGCGCGGTTTTCATCCGATGTGGTGCATGTCACCGCGCGGGTCGCCGAGGGCCTGCCCAAAACCTGGCCGCTGCGGGTGCTGACGGCGCTTGAGGCGCTGTCTTATCTTTCAAACGGGGCGGTGACAGTGACACCAGACACCCTGAGCGTGCAGGGCAATACCGGGCGCAAATCCGCGAGCGCGCAGATTTCACAATTGCTGTCGGAAAAGCTTGGTGGCTCAGAGCAGTTTTCGATTGAGGTGACCTATAAGGCGGCGCTTGATCCGGTTGCGGGCCTGCCCTCGCCGGACGACTGCGAAGCCGAGATTGCCGCGGTGCAGGCCGGTCGCAAGATCAATTTCGAGCCGGGCTCGGCCAATATTGACAGCGCGGGTGCGGCGATCATGGATGACATTGCCGAGATCCTGAAACGCTGTGGCGAGATCCGCATGGAAATCGGCGGGCATACCGACAGTCAGGGCCGCGAAGAGATGAACGAACAGCTGAGCGAAGAGCGCGCGCGGGCTGTTCTCAACGAATTGCGCCTGCGCCGGATGCTGACATCGGCGATTGATGCCAAGGGATATGGCGAAAGCAAACCGATTGCGGATAATGATACCGAGGCAGGTCGCGAGACCAATCGGCGGATCGAATTCCGCCTGATCCGCCCCGAGCCGGTGCCGGAAGAGCAAACAGCCCTTGAAAGCCTTGAGGAACCGGTGGAAGAAGGACCTGCACTACAGGATCAGGAAAACACGACCGATGAACAGAACTGAGTTTATCATTGCCACTGCCATCGTCTTGTTCGTGGCGTTTTGCATGGGCTGGTTCGCGAATTGGCTGATCCATCGCTTTATCCGCGTGGCCGGGTCAGATGTGGGAGAGTTGGAGCGCATGGCGCAAGAGCTTCATGAAGCCGAGGAAACCCGCGATCAGGCGATCACCTATCTGCAGCAGCGCGAGGCGGAGCTGACCAATCAGTTAAGCCAGACAGAAGCCGAGCTTGCCGCCACGATGGACGGGTTGCGCGAGGCGCGCTACGAGGCCGAGCAGATGCGGGCGCATCTTGAAAAGATCAGCGGTCGCGCCGCGGGATAAGCGCCGGAATTTGAGTATTTATGCCAAGAAGAACGAGGGGCCATTGCGCCCCTTGTTTGCGTTTTCGGGTACTAGCTTTGGGCAAATTTCGCGATGGCCGCGCTCAGGCAGTCAAGGCTGTCGGTCCAGGGCGTGTCACCGGTCAAGTGATCTGTCATCAGCGAGAGTTCAGTGCAGGCCACCAGCAGGTGATCGGCGCCCTCAGCGATCAGCAGTTGCGCCTGATCACGCAGGCGCGGGCCAAGGGTGGCGCCGGTTTCGCCGGCTTTGACGGCGCGGATGATGGCGAGCAGGGCGCTATCATCGGCAAGCGTGACCGGCGTCAGGCCATGGGCGGCAAAGGGCGCGTCAAAGACGCGGGCGAGCCGGGTGGCGGGCGAGGCCAGCATGCCGATGCGGTTGGCGCCCTTGGTGGCAAGTGCCGCCGCCGTCAGATCGAGCATATTGAGAAACGGCAGGGGTGTGGCCGCTACAATGGCGGGGGCGTAGTGATGCGCGGTGTTGCAGGGCATCGCCAGAGCCTGAGCGCCCGCGTTTTGCAGATCACGCGCCATCTGTGCCAAGACCGGGCCCGGATCTGTGCCTGTGCCGTCGATAATTGCGGCGATCCGGCTTGGCACCTGTGGATTTTGGTGCACGATCAGCGGCAGGTGATCCGCATCGTCGTGCGCGGGCACGGCAGCCAGCAGTTTCTGCATCAAAAGGATCGTTGCCTCGGGGCCCATGCCGCCAAGAATGCCCACGGTTTTCATGTCTGCTATTATCCTGTGCAATGCCGCCTTCACTGTCCTGCCTGATCGCGGATCAGCTGTCTAGCCGGTCGATGTTGCGCTGCGCGGCTCAGGCGTGCCCTGCGTCAGCCGGATATCAGCGCTGCGGGCGTGCCCTTCCATCCGCTCGGCGCGGCTCAGGCTGGCGGTGACGCGGGCGAGATCGGGCAGGGCGCGGTCATCAACCTCTTGCCAGGTGACGGTCTTGAGGAATTTATGCACCGACAGCCCCCCGGTATAGCGCGCCGCCCCCGAGGTGGGCAGAACGTGGTTGGGCCCTGCCGCCTTGTCGCCAAAGGCAACGGTGGTTTTCTCGCCCAGAAACAGCGAGCCATAGGCGCGCAGGCGCGTGCGCCACCACGCCAGATCACGGGCCTGTACATGCAGGTGTTCGGGGGCCTTTTCATCGGCGAAGTGGGCCATATCTTCGGGGGTGTCGCACAGCACGACTTCGCCGAGATCGGCCCAGGTGGTGGCGGCGGCGGTTTTGTTCGGCTCGGGCAGGTCGGCGATCAACGCAGGAATGTGCGCGAGGACGGCATGGGCCAGGGCGCTATCGGTGGTTGCAAGCCAGACCGGCGAATTGGCGCCATGTTCGGCCTGTCCGACCAGATCGGCGGCGACGGTCTCGGGATCGGCGCTCTCGTCGGCGAGGATCAGGCTATCGGTGGGGCCTGCGACCATGTCGATGCCAATGGGGCCGAACAGCTGGCGCTTGGCCTCGGCGACATAGGCGTTG
>CBDTZA010000109.1:0-6206 GCA_965364785.1 uncultured Roseovarius sp.
CCGCCGCAAGACCAGCCGCACCGGCACCGCCAAGACCCAACAGGCTACCGCCCGCCAAAAGGCCGGCCCCAAGCATCGAGACCTCTTCATCGCCGCCCACAGGCGCGGTGACTTCGTTGCCACTCAGAAAGATCAGGTCTTCGGTCGGACTCCACTTGCCCCACTGTTCGGTCGGACCGTATTGCGCGTAAACCGTGCCTTCGGTGCCTTCGGTGCCTTCAATCAGGCTGACCTCATTGAGATAGCCATCCGCACTTATGAACAGGCGGCTTTGCGCCGCACCTGCGTCACTATAATAATTGTCCAGCACGATCACCCGGCCATCCGACAGGGTGATCAGAAGATCGCCGCCTTCACGGGCATAGCCCTGAATGTCGGTCTGCCTAAGATTTAGGGAAATTTCCTGGCCCTGGTCCGCCGGTATAACCGTTACACCGCCTTGCGCCAAAACCGACCCGCGCTGCGAAATGCCCGCATCTGTGCGAGCGACATAATCAATCGCCTTCATAACACCACCACTCTAACCTCAGAACGTAATGCTTTAGCGCACCACTTTATTTTTCTGCCCTTTAATTACCGCTTTTTAGACACAATCACTAGACGTTTTTCATGCGATTCAGACAAAATGGGCATATTTGCCAGATATCTAGCGGTGTGAGTCGAAATTCACACACTCGGTCACAACTCGGGGCTGCAAGCGTGACTTCACACCTCGCTTTTGGCGCAGGCGCGGCGGGTGAAATAGCGTCACAGGGCTTGACGGGGCCGATTTTGGTCAACAAGGTCGCGCAGTTTCAATGAAATCCAAACCGCCAAGGATGACCCCGTGCGCACCCAGCTTTCTGACACCGTTGCGCTTTTGCGCGATCTGATCGCCTTTCCCACCGTTTCGGAAATGAGCAATCTCGATATGATCGCCTATCTCACCCACGTGCTTGAATCTCACGGCGCGAAGGTGGACATTTTTCACGACGAGATCGGCCATAAGGCCAATCTTTTCGCCACCATCGGTCCCGAGGTGGATGGTGGCATCGTTCTGTCGGGTCATTCTGACGTGGTGCCGGTGGCCGAACAGGATTGGGCCAGCGACCCGTTCGAGTTGATTGAACATGAAGGTCACCTCTATGGGCGCGGCGCCTGTGACATGAAGGGTTTCATCGCCGCCGCTACCGCCATGGCCCCGGTCTTTGCTGACCGGGTCAGGGAGCGGCCGCTGCATTTCGCCTTTACCTATGATGAAGAGGTGGGGTGCTTTGGCGCGCAGGCGCTGGTCGATAGCCTCAAGGCCAAAGGCATCCGCCCCGGTGTGGCGATCATCGGCGAGCCGACCAGCATGCGCATTATTGAGGGCCACAAGGGATGCTATGAATATACCACCCATTTCAGCGGGCTTGCGGGCCATGGCTCTACCCCGGACCGGGGGGTGAATGCGGTAGAATATGCCGCGCGCTACATAAATCGCCTGCTGGTACTCAAGGATGCGCTGCGCGACCGCGCGCCCAAGGAAAGCCGGTTTGACCCGCCCTGGACCACGATCAACACCGGCAGCATGAAGGGCGGCGTGGCCCATAACGTGATTGCCTCGCATGCCAGCATTGAGTGGGAAATGCGCCCGGTTCAGGCGTCAGACGCAAGCTTCGTCAAGGATGACCTGCGCCAGTATTGCCGCGATGTGCTGTTGCCCGCCATGCGCAGCATCTGCCCCGACGCCAATATCGTGACCGAAGTCATCGGCGAGGTTGACGGGCTGGAACCTGCGGAAAAGAACGAGGCAAAGGCGATCCTGATGGAGCTGACCGGCGCCGATGGCGCGCAGCTTGTGCCGTTTGGCACCGAGGCCGGGATCTTTCAGCAATTCGGCATGTCGGCGGTGGTGTGCGGGCCGGGGTCAATTGATCAGGCCCATAAACCCGATGAATATGTGTCGCTTGATCAGCTTCAGCACTGCCTTGATATGCTCGGGCGCCTTGGCACCAAACTGGCTGCCTGACCGCTCATCCGCCTCTTGAGTGGCGGCCTCGCGAGGCCCGCACGCAAGAGCGGAACGCGCCTCAGGTCTTGCGGAAGGTCAGGTAGTGCGGCACGCGCCCCTCGCGCAGGGCCTTTTGCTCGTAGCGCGTTGAAATCCAGTCGCTCCAAGGCTCGCGCCAATCGGCGGGGCGCTCTGCCAGCCACTCGAACCCATGGCGCGGCACGTCTTCGAGGGTTTGGCGGACATAATCCGGAATATCCGTCGCCACCCGAAAAATAGCGCCCTTTTTCAGCACCTTGCAGAGCGGGATTAAATACTCTTCGGTAACGAAGCGCCGCCGGTGATGGCGCTTTTTCGGCCAGGGATCGGGGTACAAAAGAAACGCCCGCGAGATCGAGTCGTCCGGCAAAACGTCAAACATGTTGCGCACATCGCCGGGGTAAACCGCGATGTTTTGCGCCTCGGCCTCGCGGATTTTGCCCAAAAGCATCGCCACGCCGTTGATGAACGGCTCACAGCCAATGATCCCCACATCCGGCCGCTGCACCGCCTGATGCACCATATGCTCGCCACCGCCAAATCCGATCTCAAGCCAGATATCCTTGTCGCCGAAAAGAGGTTTGAGATCAATATGTTCCCGGTCTGGGTTCACGTCCCATCCGACCGCTCCCGGCGACAGCTTTGCCAGATCTTCGTCCAAATAGGTCTCTTGGTTCGGGCGCAGGCTCTTGCCCTTGAACCGGCCATAAAAGTTGCGCCATGGCGCGCCTGATGGATGTGTGTCGCGCTTCATGTTTTAGTTAAACTGGCACGCGAAGAACGCGCGCCAGATCCTTGATTAAACGGCCTTTTTCAAGGCCTCGATCAGATCAGTCCGTTCCCAGCTAAAGCCGCCATCGGCCTCGGGCGCGCGCCCGAAATGGCCATAGGCCGCCGTGCGCGAATAGATCGGGCGGGTCAGGTCAAGATGCTCACGAATGCCGCGCGGCGTCAGATCCATGCAGGCCGCAACCGCTTTTTCGATCTGCGTGTCATGCACGTCGCTGGTGCCATGCGTATCGACATAGATCGACAGTGGCTTGGCGACGCCAATGGCATAGCTCAACTGAAGGGTACAGCGGTTCGCCAGCCCTGCAGCCACGACGTTTTTCGCCAGATAGCGCGCCGCATAGGCCGCCGAGCGGTCCACTTTGGTTGGGTCTTTGCCCGAGAACGCGCCGCCGCCATGCGGGGCCGAGCCACCGTAGGTATCAACGATGATCTTGCGCCCGGTCAGGCCCGCGTCGCCATCCGGCCCGCCGATCACAAAGGTGCCTGTGGGGTTCACCCACCATTCGGTTTTCTCGGTCAGCCAACCGGCCGGCAGAACCTCTTTGATATAGGGCTCGACAATGGCGCGAATGTCGTCGCTGGTCTGACTCTCATCGGTGTGCTGGGTCGAAAGCACAAGCTGTGTCACTTCAACCGGGCGACCATCTTCATAGCGCAGGGTAAGCTGCGATTTCGCGTCCGGCCCCAGCGTCGGCTCGACGCCGGATTTGCGCACCTCTGCCAGCCGCTTGAGGATCGCGTGCGCATAAAGAATGGGGGCCGGCATCAATTCTGTCGTTTCATCAACGGCATAGCCGAACATTATGCCCTGATCGCCAGCCCCGTCACGATCCACGCCCTGCGCGATATGCGCCGATTGCGAGTGCAACAGGTTCTGGAATGACAGGTTCTGCCAGTGGAACATTTCCTGCTCGTATCCGATATCGCGCACACATTCGCGCACGATGCCCTCAACCCCGCCCATGAAGTCCTTAAGGCGATCAGGGTCCGAAAGGCCCACCTCGCCGCCCACGACAACACAGTTGGTCGTAGCAAAGGTTTCGCAGGCCACACGGGCGTTGGCTTCTTCCGCCAGAAAGGCGTCAAGGATCGCGTCAGAGATGCGATCACACACCTTGTCGGGATGCCCTTCCGAGACCGACTCGGAAGTGAAGAGATAGTTCTGTCTTGCCATGAAAACGCTCCAATATATTATTCCGTCACGCCAGGAAGCCGTTGTGACGAATCCGGGGTTGGTTACGCCCATGCCCGGCCTGCGTCAATCACTATATGCCGGGGGTTTGCCGTCTGTTGCCAAGGCGCGACAGCCCCAGCAACATTGCCAGCAACACCAGTATCGCAAGATCACCAGTGCGGGCATAGATCGTCGGCGCCAGGGGCGGCGGCAAGGGCGCATCGCGCCACCCCGACCGGCCCATCGGGATTTCTGCGGTGATCTGCCCTGTGGCATCAATCATCGCCGAGACGCCGGTATTGGCGACCCGGATCATCGGCAAGCCCTGTTCGGCACTGCGCAGACGGGCCTGTGCCAGATGCTGATAAGGCCCGGAGACCTGCCCGAACCATGCGTCATTGGTGATCAAAAGCATGAAGTCGGGTCGCTCAGGGGCCGAGCGCACATCTTGGGGAAAAACCCCCTCGTAACAGATCAACGGCAGGGCCCGGCCGAGATCCCCCATGTCGATCACCTGCGCGCCCGGCCCAGAGGAATAGCCCTGCCCCTCGTTTGCCGCGAGCCCATGAATGCCGATCTGCCCAAGCCAGTCGCCAAAGGGCACATATTCGCCAAAGGGCACCAGATGGTGCTTGTCATAGACCGCCGCCACGGTGCCGCCCGTCTCGATCAGCGCCAGTGAATTATAAAGCCGCTCACCGTCATAGCGTTGCAGGCCCACGACCACCGGCACGCCGCCAGCGGCCTCAGAAATCACCTCAAGCGTGGGTGCGGCTGAGTTGAGCATGACCGGCACCGCCGTTTCCGGCCAGACGATAAGATCGGGGCGCGCCTCGCCGGCCTGCGTGAACAGGATCTGGCGGTCGAAAAACCCCTGGATTTTGTCGGCCTGCCATTTTTCATGTTGCGGCGCGTTGGGCTGGATCAGGCGCACTATGGGCGCATCCGCATCCGCATCCGCCGCAGCCTCGGGGCGCAGCCACGCGCCCAAGGGCCAGAGCAGGCCCAGCAACACCACCACTGCGCCGGCGGCGCGCACGCCTGCCGCCGCATGCCAAAGCGCAGCGGCCCCGCCCAGCAGCAACGCCGTCAGGCCGAGAGACCCCACATAAGAGGCCCAATGCAACATCGCCGTGTCAATCAGCACATGCCCCGGCTGTGCCCAGGGAAAGCCGGTGAAAAGATATCCGCGCGCGGCCTCAAGCAGACCAAGCCCGCCGATAAATCCTAGCGACCCGCCCCCCGCCGCGCGGCCAAGCGCCAGCCCCGCCGCCCAAAACAGCGCCAGCCCTGCCGCAAGCCCCAAAAGCGCAAAAGGCGCCATCCAGCCGTGGCGCGCCACATCGACCAGAAACGGCTCGACGATCCAACTGAGCGCCAGCAGGAAATAGCCAGTGCCAAAAGCCCAGCCAAGACCCGCTGCCTGTCGCCAGCTTGCGGTGTCGAGAAACAGACCAAAGACCAGCGCCAGAACAATCAGGGTCACGGGCCAGATGCCAAACGGCGCCTGCCCCAAGGCGGCCAAGGCGCCGATGGCAATAACAATCAGCCCGCGGCGCAGCGGCGCCATTCCCGCAAGGCGGCGCAAGGCCCGGTGTGGCGCGCCTGAAAGGTCAGCCATTCACCGGCTCGGCCAGACGGACGCGCAGGCGTTTCACCCGGCGCGGATCGGCCTCCATCACCTCGATCACCGGCCCGGCGGGATGCTCGATCACCTCGCCGCGCACCGGCACCCGGCCAAGCAGCATGAACACCAGCCCGCCAAGTGTGTCGATTTCCTCTTCATTGACCGAATCCACGTCGGTGAGCGACATACAGATCTCGGCCTCGAAATCCTCAAGCGGGGTCTTGGCAAGGGCCACATAGCAACCGGGGCTTTCCTCGTTCCAGAAATGATCCTCGTCGATGTCGTGCTCATCCTCGATCTCGCCAACGACCTGTTCGATCAGGTCCTCGATGGTAACAAGACCGTCAACGCCGCCATATTCATCAATCACAAGCGCCATATGCCGCCGCTCGGCCTGCATCTTTTGCAACAGCACGCCAATTGGCATCGAGGGCGGCACAAACAACAGCGGGCGCAACATTCGCTTAAGCGAGAACCGCCCGCCATCGCCGTTGAACCCGTGTTTAAGCGCGAAATCCTTGAGGTGGACCATCCCGATGGGCGTATCCAGCGTGCCTTCATAGACCGGCAGGCGGGTCATGCCGCTGTTGCGAAAGATGTGC
>CBDTZA010000110.1:0-6145 GCA_965364785.1 uncultured Roseovarius sp.
CCAACGACTATGTCGGCAAGGGTCTGTCGGGCGGCACCATTGTGGTGCGCCCGCCAATGTCGAGCCCGCTTGTGGCGGCCGACAACACAATCATCGGCAACACCGTGCTTTATGGTGCAACCGATGGTTACCTTTTTGCCGCCGGGCGTGCAGGTGAACGCTTTGCCGTGCGCAACAGTGGCGCCAAGGTTGTGATCGAGGGCTGTGGCAGCAATGGTTGCGAATACATGACCGGCGGTGTCGCCGTGATCCTTGGTAGCATCGGTGCCAACTTTGGCGCCGGCATGACCGGCGGCATGGCCTATCTCTACGATCCCGAGGGGCGCGCTGAAAACCTTCTGAACCGCGAAACACTGGTCAGTTGCGCCGTAACAGAGCCACATTGGGAGGCTGTGCTAAAGGGTCTGATCGAACGGCATGTCGAGGAAACCGGAAGCCGCAAGGCACAGGATATCCTGCAATACTGGGACCTCGAGAGGGCCAATTTCCTTCAGCTTTGCCCGATTGAAATGCTCGACAAGCTGTCCCATCCGCTCGGTCACGAGAAACAGGCCGTACCGGCAGAATGACCAAAATGGCCGGGGGCGGCGCAGAGATGCCCCCGGTTATGGACGTAAAGCGGGTTTTGCATCGCTCTGCGCGGCGCTATAGCTGAAGCATGGCAAAAGCGCGCAAATCATCTTCGTCAAAACAAGGCCGGATAAACCCGCTGGCATGGCTGCGGCGTTGGGTGCTGCGCTATGCGGTGATTGCTGCGCTTATCGTGATTTGCGTGATCGCCGCGCATCGAGAGATAAACCCGCCCCCCACCTTTTACATGGGCCAAGAGGCGCGACGCCTGGGCAAGATCGAATACGCCTGGGTGCCGATTGATGAGGTGGTCCCGGTTATGCCGCGCGCCCTTGTAGCGGCCGAGGACGCAAATTTCTGCCAGCATTGGGGGTTTGATATGTCCGCCATTCGCACCGCAATTGCCGAAGGTTCTGGGCGCGGCGCCTCGACCATCAGTCAGCAGGTGGCCAAGAATACTTATCTCTGGCATGGGCGCAATTGGTCGCGCAAGGCGCTTGAGGCGATGATAACCCCCCTGATCGAGGCACTTTGGCCCAAGCGCCGCATTCTCGAGGTCTATCTTAACATCGCCGAATTTGACGAGGGCGTGTTTGGCATTGATGCCGCCGCCCGACATTATTTTGGCGTAGGGCCGGGTGATCTAAGCGATGTTCAGGCCGCGCGCCTTGCCGCGCTTTTGCCTGATCCAAAGGGCCGCTCTGCAAGCCGACCGACCGCAGCGCTGCGGTCAAGGGCGGCCAGTATCCTTGACGGGGCGGCCACCATCCGCCGTGATGGGCGCGCAGTCTGTTTCGAGGATTGAAAAACCCATGAAATGAGGGCATTGAGGATCAACCATCTGGACCAAAGGTAAAACCGCGTTATGGCCAAGCTTTTTCACGTTCCGCTTTCGCCCTATTGCCGCAAGGTGCGGTTAAGCCTCGCCGAAAAGAGGATCGAATGCGAGTTGGTGGAAGAACGGTATTGGGAACAGGACGCCGATTTTCTGCGCCGAAACCCGGCGGGCAAGGTGCCGGTCCTCAAGATCGACGGCAAAACCATGTCCGAAAGCGCGGCGATTTGCGAATATCTGGAAGAAAAATATCCAGAGCCCTGCCTGATGCCCAAAAGCGCCGATGCCCGCTATGAGGTGCGCCGGATTGTGGGCTGGTTTGACGATAAGTTTCACAGCGAAGTCACATCCAAGCTTGTGTATGAGCGGGTGAATAAAAAGATAATGAAGCTGGGCTTCCCCGATAGTCGCAATGTCAAAGACGGCGCGCGGGCGATCAAATACCACCTCGATTATATGGCTTGGCTTCTGGATCACCGTCGTTGGCTTGCCGGGGATGTGATGACCCTGGCGGATTTCGCGGCGGCGGCGCATTTGAGTGCGCTTGATTACATCAGTGATGTCGACTGGACCCGAAGCGAGGCCGTCAAGGATTGGTATGCCAAGATCAAATCGCGCCCGGCCTTTCGCAGTATTCTGGCCGATCAGGTGCCGGGCTTTCCGCCGCCCGCGCATTATGCTGACCTGGATTTCTGAGTTTGGGGGCGCTGCCCCCATCGCCCAAGGGGCGATTCCCCCGGGATATTTAAAGCCAAAAGAAACATGGTCATGCTGAAACAGAGACTTGTTCAGCAGGCGATGTCCGAGGGGTTTGACGCCTGCAAGCTTTGCCGTCCCTGGGATGTAGCGCAGGTACCGGACCGCCTAGCCGCCTTTGTCGACAAGGGGTATCACGGGCAAATGGATTGGCTTGCCGAGCGTCAGAACTGGCGTGGCAACCCCGCCGCCCTCTGGCCCGAGGCGCGCAGCGTGATCATGCTTGGGGAAAGCTATACGCCCAAGGATAATCCGATGGCGACGCTGGCACAGCGGGATATCGGAACTGTCTCTGTTTATGCCCGAAACAAGGATTATCACGATACGGTCAAGAAACGACTGAAGCGCCTGGCGCGTTGGTTGATTGGCGAGGGTGGCGGCGAGGTGAAGGTCTTTGTTGACACCGCTCCGGTGCCCGAAAAGCCGCTTGGTCAGGCGGCCGGACTTGGTTGGCAAGGCAAGCACACCAATTTGGTCAGTCGGGACTTGGGCAGTTGGTTCTTTATCGGATCGGTCTTTACGACGCTCGACCTAGAGCCTGATCCGGCGGAAATTGATCATTGTGGATCATGTCGTGCTTGTCTCGATATCTGCCCGACGGATGCGTTTCCCGCCCCTCATCAGCTTGATGCGCGCCGTTGTATTTCCTATCTCACGATCGAGCATAAAGGCCCGGTTGATGAGGAGTTGCGTGCGCGGATGGGCAACCGGATCTATGGCTGTGATGACTGCCTTGCGGTTTGCCCCTGGAACAAATTCGCGGTTGAGGCGCGCGAGGTCAAATACCATGCCCGCGAAGACCTTAAAGCACCCAAACTGGCCGATCTGGCGAGGCTGGACGACACCGCATTTCGTGAAAAGTTTTCGGGCAGCCCGATCAAGCGGATTGGGCGGGATCGCTTTGTGCGCAATGTGCTTTATGCGATTGGCAATTCTGGGGAGTCGTCGTTGCGTGTCGTTGCGCAGGATCTTTGCGAAGACCCGGATCCGACCGTGTCAGATGCGGCCCGTTGGGCGGTGAAGCGACTGTCGAATGCCGCAAACGGGCTGGCATAAGGTGTAAAGCCGGTTAAACCCAAGAGAAACAGAAAAAGGATCGGCATATGGCCTTGCTTTTGGGGGTAGATACTGGCGGCACCTATACAGATGCGGTGTTGATCAGGGATGAGCGCGAGGTGATTGCAAGCGCCAAGGCGCTGACCACGCGGCATGACCTTGCCGTTGGTATCGGCGCGGCGGTTGCGGCGGTGCTTGCCGACGGCGGTGTCGATGCGGGTGAGATCGGGCTTGCATCTTTGTCCACCACGCTGGCCACAAATGCCCTTGTCGAGGGGCAGGGCGGGCGCGTTGGTCTGGTCTATATCGGTTTTCGCGAGGCGGATTTGACGGCGCATGGTCTGGCCGAGGCGTTGGGCGGTGATCCCGCTCTGGTGATTGCGGGCGGTCATAACCACGCGGGTGGAGAGGCCAATGCCCTAGAAGAAGAAGCGCTTTTGGCATGGTTAGAGACTGATCATGGGATCTCCGCCTTTGCTGTGGCATCGCAATTTGCCACCCGCAATCCGGCGCATGAGCTTACCGCGGCGCAGATCATCCGCGAGGTGACCGGACGACCGGTATCGTGTTCGCATCACCTTTCGGCACGCTTGAATGGGCCGAAAAGGGCGTTGACGGCGCTGTTGAACGCGCGGCTGATCGGGATGATCGCGCGGCTTATCGACAAGGCCGAGGGCAAGCTGCGCGATCTTGGCATCGCGGCGCCTTTGATGGTGGTGCGCGGCGATGGTGCGCTTATTTCTGCCGATCAGGCCCGCGAGCGCCCGATCGAGACGATTCTGAGCGGACCGGCGGCAAGCATCGTCGGCGCGCGCTGGATGACGGGGGCGGATCATGCGCTTGTTTCGGACATTGGCGGCACCACCACCGATGTGGCGGTGCTGCGCGATGGTCGGCCCGCGATTGACCCGGCGGGCGCGCAGGTTGGCCCGTGGCGCACCATGGTCGAGGCGGTCGCGATGCGCACCTTTGGCCTTGGCGGCGACAGCGAAGTGCATGTGAAAGACGAAGGGCTAATCGGTGGTGTAACCCTTGGGCCCCGCCGGGCGGTGCCAATCAGCCTGATGGCGACAGAGGCGCCCGATCTTGTGCATGCGGTTCTGGATGAGCAATTACGCGCCACGGCACCCGGTGAATATGACGCGCGATTTCTGCGCGCCGTGTCCGGAGTGGATGGTGGTGGGCTTAGCGAGCGCGAGGCAGAGTTGCTAGCGCGAATCGGTGACAGAGTGCATCCGATAGGGCGCATGCTCAAAACCCGGATGGAAAGCCAGGCGTTGCAGCGCCTTGTGCGTCGTGGCCTGGTGCAGATCGCGGGTGTCACCCCTTCGGATGCGAGCCATGTTCTGGGGCGGTTGCGAGCCTGGGATGGCGACGCCGCGCAAAAAGCGCTGGCCCTGTTGGCACGTAAGCGGACCGGATCAGGAAATACACTTGCCAGAACGCCCGAGGATATGGCGCAGATGATTGTGGATCAGTTAACGAAGCAGACGAGTTTGGCCTTGTTAGAGACTGCATTTGCTGAAGAAGATGTCGACTTTGGCCTGCCGCCTGGGCAATTGGCGGCGCATGTGCTGATGCAAAAAGGTCTGGATCAGCATGCCGGGCTTTTGCGCCTGAATACCGGACTTGCAGTGCCGGTGATCGGGCTTGGTGCCTCTGCAGCGAGCTATTATCCGGCGGTGGGCGAGCGGGTGCATACCCATATGATCTTGCCTGAACATGCGGGCGTGGCGAATGCGATTGGCGCGGTTGTCGGGCGCGTCACGATCCGGCGCAGCGGCACGGTGACCTCGCCCGCTGAGGGCAAATACCGCGTGCATCTGGAAACCGGACCCGAGGATTACCCTGTGTCTGAGACGGCCATGCAGGCGCTTCAATCTGCGCTTGAGGCCGAGGCACGCAGCGAGGCCGAGGCGGCCGGTGCCGTAGATATTCATGTCACGGCCCGGCGCGACATCAAACAGGCGCAGGCCGAGGCGCGGCAGGTGTTTTTAGAGGCAGAAATTACGGTTGAGGCCTCGGGTCGGCCAAGAATTGCTGTATAAGACCGGTGGGGGCGCTGCCCCCGTCGCCCGAGGGGCGACTCCCCCGGAGTATTTCGGGAACGGTGAATAGCAGGACGGGAGAACCGCATGGCGCGCGCATCTGAGCGATTTGACGACGATATCAACGGGCGGCTGGAGGGATTGTGCGACGAGGGTCTGTACAAGCGCGAGCGTGTGATCAGTTCGATGCAGGCAGGTGAAATCCGGCTTGCTGATGGTGGCGAGATGATCAATCTTTGCGCCAACAACTATCTTGGCCTGGCCGATAACCCAGAGATCATCAAGGCCGCGCATGACGCGCTTGATCGCTATGGGTTTGGCATGGCAAGCGTGCGCTTTATCTGCGGCACCCAAGAAGAGCACAAGGCGCTTGAGGCGCGGATCGCGAAGTTTTTAGGCAAAGAAGATTGCATCCTTTACCCAAGCTGTTTTGATGCAAACGCGGGTTTGTTCGAGACTATTCTTGGTCCCGAGGACGCCATTATTTCCGACGCGTTGAACCATGCCAGCATTATCGACGGGGTGCGCCTGTGCAAGGCACAGCGCTATCGTTATGCCAATAGCGACATGGCCGATCTTGAACGCTGTCTTAAAGAGGCGCAAGGCGCGCGACATCGGTTGATTGCGACCGACGGCGTGTTCTCGATGGATGGCTATTATGCGCGTCTTGATCAGATCTGTGATCTGGCCGAGCGCTATGATGCGATGGTCATGGTTGATGATTGTCACGCCACCGGCTTTGTCGGGCCGACGGGCCGCGGCACGCCCGAGATGTTTGGTGTGATGGATAGGGTAGATATCCTGACCGGGACGCTTGGCAAGGCGCTTGGTGGCGCGTCGGGTGGCTATACCGTGGCCAGCGCGGGGGGGGTTGATTGGC
>CBDTZA010000111.1:0-6118 GCA_965364785.1 uncultured Roseovarius sp.
CGCCGAAGGCATCGCTTGCGGTGCGCTTAGCCACCTCATCGGGCGTGAGATAGCGGACCGGCGCGCCGCGCGCCTGCATCTGCGCCAACCGCGCCTTAAGCTGGCCCTCGCCCGCCGGCGCATGGGCCAGATGCAATGTCCCCGCGCGCTTTGGCTCGCAGTCAATCGCGTGGTGCGCGATCAGGTCAAACACCACGTCCGGGGCACCCCCCAATAAGGTATTCAGGTGCTCGCCAGCCTGATCGCCCAAGGCCTTGCACACGTCATCGGGCGGTAGCCACAGGCCGGCATTGACCAGCCCCACATTGCGCCCTGACCCGCCGTGGCCCACGGTGTTGGCCTCAAGCACAGCCACCTCGGCACCCTGCCCTGCGGCGGCAAGCGCGGCGGAAAGCCCGGTGAACCCAGCCCCGATAATAACAAGATCGACGCCTAGATCGCCCTGAAAACCCGGCGCCTCAAAGCGTTCCCTGGCGCTCTGCCGCCAAAGATTGCCAAGCCCGCTCATGCGCGTAACATCCGCTCTGCGGCGGTGGTGATCGACGCCTTTGACGGCATCGTGACGCCATAAGCCGGGCCCGTGGCGATAAAGCTGTCTTCGGCCACCTCGCGGGTCACGGGAACGTTCAGGCGTTCGGCAAACAGGGCGGCCAATGCTTCGGCCTGCCCGCCGGTGCGCCGACATTCATCGACGATCAGGATGCGATCACAGCCCTCAACCGCCGCTATCAACGCCTCTTCGGCCAGCGGCGCGATCCAGCGCAGATCAATCACCCGTACCCCCTCGCCCAGCTCGGCCATCGCCTGATGACTCAGGTAACAGCCATTGCCATAGGTCACGATTGCCAGATCGGTGCCGGTGCCGGTAATCCCAACCTGCCCCAAGGGTGCGCGTGTCTCTGGACCGGGATAGGTTCGCATCCAGCCGCCATCCCCTGGCTCAAGCAAATCACGCATCGGGTAGAGCGCGATCGGCTCGACCATCACCACAACGCGCGCCTCTTCGCGGGCAAGTCGAAGCGCCTCTCGGTACATGAGGACCGCATCATAACCATTTGAAGGACAACCAATAATAATGCCTGGTATGTCGCGCAGGACGGCGAGGGAATTGTCGTTGTGAAAATGCCCGCCAAAGCCCTTCTGATAGCCAAGCCCCGCAATCCGTAGCACCATCGGGTTGGTAAACTGCCCATTCGAGAAAAACGACAGCGTCGCCGCCTCGCCGCGCAGCTGATCCTCGGCGTTGTGCAGATAGGCCAGGAACTGAATTTCCGGCATTGGAATATAGCCGTTCTGCGCCAGCCCCAGAGACAGGCCCAGAATGCTTTGCTCATCAAGCAGGCTGTCGATCATCCGATGCCCGCCAAACCGGGCTTGCAGGCCTTTGGTGATGCCGTAAACCCCGCCCTTGCGGCCAATATCCTCACCCGCCATGATGATTTCGGGATGGTTCAGCATCAGATCGGTCAAGCCAAGATTGATCAGCTTGTTCATTGGCTGCGGTATTTCAAGGGCGCGCATGTCCGAGGCACCAAAACACGCGGCGCGGGCCGCCGGATCAGGGCCGTTTGCGCGCGGGGCCTTGCGATGTGGCGGGATGATCGCGGCCATAACATCGGCGGCTGTTGTCAGCTTGGGGCGTTTTATTACCTCTTTTGATCTGGATGAAATTTCCTCGAAAGTACGTTGATAAGTATCAATAATTTCGTCTTTCGTGGCTGCTTCTTCGACCATCAATCGCGCCGCCGAATATAGCAGTGGATCATGTGCCTCGGTGGCCTCGATCTCGGCCATCGGGCGATATGCGGCTTCGACATCCGGCCCGGCATGGCCATAAAGGCGAATGCAGGACATGTGCAAAATCGCCGGTTTGCGCAGGCGCCGCACCCAATCCGCGGCCGCGCGGGCGGCGGCATATGTCTCGACCGGATCAAGCCCGTTGCAGGTGAAATACCGCAGGCCGGGCCGTGATTGCAGAACCGCAGAAACCCAACCTTCAGGTGATTTAACAGAGATCCCTATGCCATTGTCTTCACATAGAAAAAGCAAAGGCAGAGGTGTGCCCTGCCAGCTTGTCCAACCGGCGCAATTAAGCGCGCCCTGCGCTGTCGAATGGTTCATCGAAGCGTCGCCAAAACTGCAAAAGGCGATGGCATCAGGGGCATATTCCGGCATGGGCGGCGGGTAACGCCGCATCAGACCAATGGAATAGGCCGCGCCGACCGCTTTTGGCAGATGGCTGGCGATGGTTGAGGTTTGTGGCGGAATATTTAGGGCTTTGCTGCCCAGAACCTTATGTCGCCCGCCGCTGATCGGGTCCTCGGCAGAGGCGGTAAAGCTGAGCAGCATGTCCCAAAGCGGATCCTGCCCCGGCACCTGCTGTGCGCGCGCCACCTGAAACGCGCCGTCGCGGTAATGCAGAAAGGCCGGATCGGTGGGCCGCAGCGCGGTTGCCACCGCCGCCACGCCCTCATGTCCGCTGGACCCAATGGTGTAAAACCCCTGCCCCTCGGCCTGAAGGTGGCGCGCGACGCGGTCAAGCTGTCGGCTGATGACCTGCGCGCGAAACAAGGTTAACAGGGCCGTGTGATCAAGCCCGGCCTCTTTGGCCGTCAGCGCCGAAAGCGCGGGCAAATCGCCCGCGCCCACGCGTTTCAGAAAGTTTTCGTGAACGATGTCTGCGCGATCCATGCAAGCCCTGTGCCAAGTGTTTACGCCTACTGTGCAGGCTTAGAAAACGCCTGCAACCCAGTTTGCGCACGCCCAAGGATAAGCGCATGAACATCATGCGTGCCCTCATAGGTGTTCACGGTTTCAAGGTTCACCATATGCCTGATAACTTGGAACTCCTCGGAAATTCCGTTGCCACCATGCATGTCACGGGCGTGGCGGGCAATGTCCAGCGCCTTGCCACAGTTGTTGCGCTTGATCATCGAGATCATTTCCGGCGCGGCGTTTGCCTCATCCATCAGGCGACCAACCCGCAAGGCGGCCTGCAGGCCAAGGGTAATCTCGGTCTGCATATTGGCGAGCTTGAGCTGAAACAGCTGGGTCTGCGCCAGCGGCCGGTTGAATTGACGCCGGTCAAGCCCGTATTGCCGTGACGCATGCCAACAGAACTCTGCCGCGCCCATCACGCCCCAGGCGATGCCATAGCGCGCCCGGTTCAAACATCCGAAAGGCCCTTTAAGCCCTTGAACATTCGGCAAAAGAGCCTCTTCCGACACCTCGACGCCCTGCATCACGATTTCGCCGGTGACCGAGGCGCGCAGGCTAAGCTTGCCGCCCACTTTTGGCGCGCTCAGGCCCTTCATGCCTTTCTCAAGAACAAAGCCGCGAATCTTGCCGTCATGGGCTTCGGATTTCGCCCAGATGACGAAAACATCGGCGATCGGGCTGTTTGAAATCCACATTTTGGTGCCGGTCAGACGATAGCCTGATTCGGTCTTTTCGGCGCGGGTTTTCATGCCTGCGGGATCAGAACCGGCATCGGGTTCGGTCAGGCCAAAACAGCCGATCAATTCGCCTTTTGCCAATCCTGGCAGGTACTTACGGCGCTGTTCTTCGCTGCCGTAGGCATAGATCGGATACATCACAAGGCTCGATTGCACGCTCATCATGCTGCGATAGCCGGAATCGACGCGCTCAATCTCGCGCGCGACAAGGCCATAGCTGACATAGCTGGCACCAAGGCCACCGTATTCCTCGGGGATGGTCGTGCCAAGCAGGCCCATATCGCCCATTTCCTTGAAGATACCGGGATCAACCCGTTCTTCGCGATAGGCATCAATCACCCGCGGTTGCAGGGTTTCCTGGGCGAATGTGCGCGCACTTTGTGCAATCATCCGCTCTTCTTCGCTAAGCTGATCGTTCATGCGAAACGGATCGGCCCAGTCGAAGCTATTGAGGTCCGGTGCATCCTTGGCGCGCAAGACATGGGCGTTGGCGTTCATGGTGACATCCTTATGAGTTTTTTGCAGGTTAAACACAGAATACACTGGTAAAACCACATATAATATCGATATTTGCACATGAACCCATGAGTAAAGCGCAAGTATGAGCCTGTCCCGCCGATTTCTGCCCTCTATCGCCTCGCTGCGCGCGCTTGAGGCGCTTGATCGCCTTGGCAGTGCGACGGCGGTGGCGCAAGAGCTGTCTCAAACCCAAGGCGCGGTCAGCAGGCAATTGAAAACATTGGAAGAACAGCTTGGCGTGGCGCTTGTTCTGCGCGAGGGTCGCAGCCTTGTTTTGACGCCCGAAGCGGCGGATTATGCCGATAAAATCCGTGGCGCGTTGCAGCAGATCACCCAAGCCTCACTTAAACTGACGGTCAACCCGGTGGGCGGCAGCCTGACATTGGCCATTTTGCCGACCTTTGGCATGCGGTGGCTGGTGCCGCGTCTGGCGGATTTCGCGCGGTTGCATCCGGAGGTGACGATTAACCTCTCAACGCGCCTGAAACCGTTCAGCTTCGCCAGTGAACCATTTGATGCGGCAATACATTTTGGAAAATCCGACTGGCCCGGAACGCAAGCGCTACGGCTCAAGACCGAGGCGGTTTTGCCGGTGTGTACGCCCGAATTTCTGGCCGCGCGCCCGCCCCTCGCAGGCGCGGCGGATCTGCTAGGCCTGCCGCTTTTGCATATCGAGACCCGACCACAGGCCTGGGCGGCGTGGCTGGCGACGCATGGGGTTGAGGGGAAACAGGTGACCGGCACGATCTATGATCAATTCTCAACCATCACGCAGGCCGCATTGCATGGCTTGGGGGTCGCGCTTTTGCCGGATTATCTTGCCGAGCAGGATCTGGCGACCGGGCGGCTTGTCTGTGCCTGGGGTGGGGCTGCACAAACGCCGGGGGCCTATTATCTGGTCTGGCCGCTGCGCAATGCGCGTGATCCGGCCTTGCTCAAGTTTCGCGACTGGTTGGCCGGTCAGGCCGAGGATGAAGACCCCCTGCCCCGGTGACCTGCCTTACCCAAGGGCATAGCCCGCGCCGCGCACCGTGCGCAGCGGATCGTCGCCGCCATACTGGCAGAGTGCCTTGCGCAACCGGCCGATATGCACGTCCACAGTTCGGGTATCGACATAGATATCACGGCCCCAGACCCGATCCAGCAACTGATCGCGGGACCAGACCCGTCCGGGCTTTTCCATGAAGGTCGAGAGCAGGCGAAATTCGGTCGGCCCCAGCTTGAGCGGCTCTTGCGCGCGCGTCACCCGGTGAGTCTCGGCGTCCAGCACGATATCCAGATATTCAAGCCGCTCGCCCACCGTGGCAGGTCGCGTCCGGCGCAGTTGCGCGCGTACCCGTGCCAAAAGCTCGACCACCGAATAGGGTTTGACCATATAGTCATCGGCGCCGGTTTCGAGACCGCGCACAAGATCAACCTCTTCGGAGCGGGCCGAGAGCATGATGATCGGAATGGCGCGGGTCTCAGGGCGGGTCTTGAGTTGGCGACAGACCTCGATGCCCGACACATTCGGCATCATCCAATCCAGCACGATGATATCGGGCGGGCTTTCGGCGACGATCATAAGCGCCTCTTCGCCATTGCTGGCGGTGAGCACGCGAAACCCGTCCGCCTCAAGGTTATAGCTCAGAACCTCGCGCTGCGCGGGTTCATCCTCGACCAAAAGGACGGTCGGTTGATCGACGGCCATGTGCAGGCTCCCCTGTTCAGGACAATGATGAAATCGACAGGTCGGTCGAGGTCTGATCGCCCTTGGGGCGCGGATCATCGGGCATTTCGCCAGAGACCAGATAGATCACCTGCTCGGCAATCGAGGTCACATGATCGCCCATCCGTTCGGTGTTCTTGGCGATGAAATGCAGATGCATGCAGGCGGTGATATTGCGCGGGTCTTCCATCATGAAGGTCAGGAATTCGCGAAAAATCGCGTTATACATCTGATCGACATCCTGATCGCGCTGCATCACCTCATGCGCGAGGTTGATATCGCGCTGAATATAGGCATCAAGCGCGTCCTTGAGCATCGCTTCGACCTCGCGCGCCATCCGCCGCAGCGCCGCGGGCGAACCGCTGACCGGCGACATCTGGGCCAGGATCGAGGTGCGCTTGGCCATGTTCTTGGCATAGTCGCCGATCCGCTCAAG
>CBDTZA010000112.1:0-6100 GCA_965364785.1 uncultured Roseovarius sp.
CAATTCGCGCGGGTCTTCGCAGGCCTCCCAGCGGAAATGGCCCTTGATCAGGCTGCCGCAGAACGCGCCCGCCAACACGCCAAAGACCGACCCCACCCCAAAGCTAAGGCCGCCGCCGCTGGCGGTCATCAAAAACAGGATGGTTTCGCCAAGCGGTGCCGAGAAGGTATGCGATTGAACCGGCTGTGGGGAAAAGCCATGGGTCGCCATCCAGCTGCTTCCGGCCCAGCCCGAGGCCACCGCCACACCGACGATCGCCCCCCAGAACATCGCCTTGCGATCACGCAGAAAGTTTTGCGATCCAAGCGCCAGCAGCGTGATCAAAAGCGACAGCGCCCCCCCGGCCCAGACCAGCGGCAGGCCGGTCAGCTGCGACAGAATCTGGGCGTAGCTATCAGTCTCTAACATGGGTGTAGTGGCCTCTGTCGCCATCAATCGCAGGCGCGCCAGCGGCCCGGACATCATCACATAGGCGGCGATGCCCATGACGATGACGATCACGAAAGACCGCAGATCGCCGCCGCCGAACCGCGCAAGCGCGCCAAAGCCGCAATTGCCCGCCAGCGACATACCATAGCCGAACATCAGCCCACCCAGCACCGTAATGAGGGGCGACCATGGGGTGATGTAATAGATATTTGCCGATAGGTTGAGCGCGCCAAGCCCGGCGAGGGCAAAGGACATCATGCCGGCCACGCCGATTGCGAGCACCCACATGCGCAGGCGGGTGTCGCTTTGCTGATAGAGGTAATCCTCGATCGCGCCGAGGGTGCAGAACCGCCCAAGCCGTGCCGCCAGTCCAAGCAGAGCACCGCCGCCAAAACCAATCAGGGCGATCAACAGGGGTTCAGGAATGCCATTCAGCATGCGTATCTCCGGTTAGAGCGGCCAGAATCAGGGCTGTTTGCAAAACAAATCATACACCATTTCGAGCATCTTTACCGCACGGCGGTCTGTCAAACTGTAATAGATGGTCTTGCCCTCGCGGCGCGGTGTCACAAGGCCTTCGGTGCGCAGGCGCGAGAGTTGCTGGGACACGGCCGCCTGGCGGGCCGACAAAAGCTCTTCAAGTTCAGTCACGCTTTTCTCGCCGGTGGAGAGATGGCACAGGATCATCAACCGGCCCTCATGGCTGATGGCCTTGAGGAAATCGGCGGCGTTGCGCGCGTTTGCCAGCATTGTGTCAAGCGATGCGCCGCTTAGGGCAGGATCATGCAGGGCCGGGGGTTTCAGCATGGCGCGCTCATGGCTGGGCCGTGGTGTTTATGGCTTCGGGATGCGCCGCCAAAAGCTGTTCGACCTGAAACCAGAAGAAATCTTCACCGGCATAGCCCTCAATGCGGCCAAGTTCGGCGCCGTCTGCGACCAGCACGAAGGTCGGGGTAAAGACCGGGCGGCTTGCGAATCGGACATCGTCGGGCAGTGCGTGAATATCGACGCGGCGCAATGGGGCAAGTTTGCCCTCGCGGGTTTTGGGATAGATAGGCGCGATTTCGGCGTTCCAGCGTTCGCACCAGTGACAGCCCGCGCGTTCGACCATCACCAGATCCGCCGCCCGCGTCGCGCCGGGTAGGGCGAAGGCCGACACAAGGAGGATCGGGGCAAGTCGGGCGATCAGGCTATGCATGTGGGTTCCGATTGACGGGAAGATCAAAACATATGATAGTTTGAATGTGTTTCCCAATCAAGCAGTCTGAGGCCCCCTGATGTTCGATGTCTCGATCCTAAGCGCGTTTGTGGGCGGTTTGATCGTCTTTTTCTCGCCCTGCGTTTTGCCGATTGTGCCGTTTTACCTGAGCTATATGGCGGGCGCGTCGATGTCCGAGATCAGCGCCGAGGGCAAGCTTGCGCCCGGTGTGCGGCGCCGGGCCTTTGCGGCCTCGGTGATGTTTTCGGCGGGAATCATCACTGTTTTTGTCCTGCTCGGCGCGGCGGCCTTTGGGCTTAGCCAGGCGTTTCGTGGCTTTCAGACCGAGTTTCGGCTGTTTGCCGCGCTGGTTGTGTTGATCATGGGGCTACATTTTCTCGGGGTGCTGCGCATCGGGTTTCTGAACCGGGTGTTTCAGATGGATGCGGGTGACACCCGGAATATGTCGGTGATGGGGGCCTATGTTGTTGGCTTTGCCTTTGCCGCGGGCTGGACCCCTTGTGTGGGCGGGGTTTTAACGGCGGTGGTGTTTACGGCCAGTGCCGAGGCGACCGCGCTTAAGGGGCTTGGGCTGTTGCTTGTATTCGGATTTGCGATGACGACGCCGTTTATGGTGGCGTCGCTGTTCATCGGACCATTTTTGCGCTTTGCGTCACGATTCCGGCGGCATTTGCCCAAGGTGGAAAAGGCGATGGGCGTGCTTATGCTGGTCTTTGCGGCGCTGATTGCTACCGATAGTGTCAATTACATTGCGCAATGGATGCTTGCGGCATTCCCGGCGTTCCAGAATATCTAAGCTGAGGAGGGAATTATGAAACGGTTTCTGACAATGGTGGCGGCGCTTTGTCTGGCGTTGCCGGTGATGGCGGTCGAGCTTGGCGATGACGGGCTTCACAAGACCGACTGGATGCGCGACACGTTCAAGGACCTGCGCGAGGATCTGGCCGAGGCCAATGCCGAGGGCAAGCGCCTTATGGTGATGGTGGAGCAGCGCGGCTGTATCTATTGCACCAAGATGCATGAAGAGGTGTTCCCGCGAGACGAGATCGCCAGCTATATCCGCGAGAACTTTTTTGTCGTGCAGCTTAACCTATACGGCGATCTTGAAGTGGTCGATTTTGACGGTGAGGCGCTGAGCGAAAAGCAGGCGGCGCGCAAATGGGGTTTGCTGTTCACGCCATCGATTCTTTTTCTGCCCGAAGAGGTGGAGACCGGCAAAACTGCGGCGCAGGCCGCTGTCGCGCTGATGCCGGGGGCGTTTGGGCCGGGCACCACGCTTGATATGCTGACATGGGTCACCGAAAAGCGGTATGCGCTTGATTCAGTGGAGGATTTCCAACGCTATCATGCCCGCCGGATTGAAGAACGCGCGGCTGAAAAGGGCAACTGAAGAGGGGTTGTAATGGCTATAAATTCAAAAAATAGAATTTATTGTTGTTTGCTCGCGCGATTGTGTCCTATGATATACGGAAATGTGAATGTGTTGAGGGAGGACGCATGAAACGATCAATATTTACGATGGCGCTGGTCTGTACAGGCTTTGCGGTATCCGCCGCCGAGGTGGCACCGACCGACGTCAAATTCGACGATGGCAGCATAAGCCAATCCCTGTCCGGCGCGTCCGGCGATGCGACCAGCGGCCGCGAGGTTGTCGGCGATAAATCCCTTGGCAATTGCGTGGCCTGTCATCAGGTGAGCGACCTTGCCGATGTGCCCTTTCAGGGCGAGATCGGCCCGTCGCTTGACGGTGCTGGCGAGCGCTGGAGCCAGGAGGAACTGCGCGGCATTGTCGCCAATGCCAAGATCATGTTCCCCGACTCGATGATGCCGTCGTTTTACAAGACCGAAGGGTTTTATCGCCCTGGCAACGCCTATACCGGCGAGGCCCCCGACGACACGTTCGGGCCGCTTTTGACGGCGCAGCAGATTGAAGATGTGGTTGCCTATCTGGTGACCCTTAAGGAATGACCGTGCCCTGCGGGACGCACAAGATCAGGAGTTTGACACAATGACACTGACCAGACGCAAAGTGATGGTTATGGGGGCAGGGGCGTTCGTGGCCTTTGGTCTGCCCCTGCGGGCCACGGCGGCGGCCGAGGACCAGATCGCGGCCTTTACCGGCGGCGCAGATATTGGCGAGGGTGGTATCACGCTGACCGCGCCCGAGATCGCGGAAAACGGTAACACCGTGCCGATCGAAGTTTCCGCCCCCGGCGCGAGCGAGATTCTGGTGCTGGCCACCGGCAACCCGACACCGGGCGTGGTGACCTTTACCTTTGGCGCGCTGGCCGCGTCTCAGGCGGCGTCGACACGCATCCGTCTGGCGGGAACGCAGGACGTGGTGGCGATTGCCAAAATGGCGGACGGCTCGTTCGTTCAGGCATCAAGCAACGTCAAAGTCACAATCGGCGGCTGCGGCGGCTAAGGCATATCTCAAGGAGACACGACAATGGCACAAGACGTCAAACCCCGCGTCAAGGTTCCGAAATCTGCCGCTGCTGGTGAAGCAGTGACGATCAAGACCCTGATCAACCACGCGATGGAATCCGGTCAGCGCAAAGACGCAGACGGCAACCTTATCCCGCGCTCGATCATCAACCGCTTTACCTGTGACTTTAATGGTCAGAGCGTGGTCGATGTGAAGATGGAGCCCGCGATTTCCACCAACCCTTATTTCGAATTCGAGGCGACCGTGCCCGAGGCCGGTGAATTCAAGTTCACCTGGTATGACGATGATGGCTCTGTCTATGAGGAAGCCAAGAAAATCGCGTTGAAATAGGGCCATTCGTCAGGGAGGGATGAGAATGAAGAGAACAACTGTTTGGGCGGCTCTGATGAGTGCGTGCGTGATGGCGGCGGGTTCGGCATGGGCCGATCCGGTCGATGACACGCTGATCGTCAACGAAGAGATCGAGATGGTCACCCGCACGGCAGCGCCCGCGCATATTTCGGACGCGATGGATGAGATTTATTCCGGCTGGAATTTCCGCGGCATCGAGACCCGCGCGATGCAGGCCGATGATTTCGATAATCCCGGCATGATCTTTGTCGAGCAGGCGCGAGACGTCTGGGACACGGCGGAAGGCACCGAGGGCAAATCCTGCGCGAGCTGTCATGGCGCCGCTGATGAAAGCATGAAGGGCGTGCGCGCTGTCTATCCCAAGTGGAATGAGGCAGCAGGCGAAGTACGCACG
Source organism: uncultured Roseovarius sp. (assembly GCA_965364785.1). GTDB lineage: Bacteria > Pseudomonadota > Alphaproteobacteria > Rhodobacterales > Rhodobacteraceae > Roseovarius. The sequence goes on from CBDTZA010000112.1 coordinate 4,843, forward strand.
ATGGAAATGCAGATCAACGATTGTCGTGAAAATCGCATGGGTGCCGAAAAGTGGAAATACACTGGCGGTGATATGGTCAACATGACCGCGCTTTTGGCCTCTGTGTCGCGTGGCATGCCGGTCAATGTGGCTATTGATGGCCCGGTTCAGTCGACTTGGGAACAGGGCAAAGAGCTGTATTACACCCGCACCGGTCAGCTTGAGCTGTCTTGCGCGAACTGCCATGAGAACAGCTATGGTAAGATGATCCGTGCGGATCACCTGAGCCAGGGCCAGATCAACGGCTTTCCGACCTATCGTCTCAAGAACACCAAGCTGAACGCGGTCCATGCGCGGTTTAAAGGTTGCGTGCGCGACACCCGCGCCGAGACCTTTTCGCCCGGTAGCCCCGAGTTCATCGCGCTTGAGCTTTATGTCGCATCGCGCGGCAATGGTCTTTCGGTCGAAGGACCGTCGATCAGAAACTAATCTAAAAGGCCCCGTCTGGCGTTGCGCCGGGCGGGGTTTTCTTTGGTAATAAACATTCAAAAAACCGCATGTAACATATGCGGGATGTGGAAGGGTCCGATATGATCTCGCGGCGTGATTTTCTTCAGACGAGCATGGCGGCTTCGGCCATTCTGGGCGGCTCTTCGTTTGGCCAATGGGCCAAGGTTGCGGCGCAACAGGCGCTTACCCAGGATCAGTTGTTGCAGTTTGACACCTTTGGCAATGTGTCGCTGATCCATATCACCGACATCCACGCACAGATGAAACCGATCTATTTCCGCGAGCCGTCGATCAATATCGGCGTGGGCGACAACAAGGGCGCGGTGCCGCATGTCACCGGCGCCGATTTCCGCAAGATGTATGGCATCGAGGATGGAAGCCCCTCGCATTACGCGCTGAGTTCGGGCGACTTTTCGGCATTGGCGCAGGCCTATGGCCGGGTTGGCGGGCTTGACCGGGTGTCGACCGTGATCAACGCGATCCGCGCCGACCGCCCCGATGCGATCCTGCTGGATGGTGGCGACACATGGCATGGCTCTTACACCTGTTATCAGACCGAAGGTCAGGACATGGTCAATGTGATGAACGCATTGAAGCCGGACGCGATGACGTTCCACTGGGAATTCACCCTTGGATCAGAGCGCGTGCAGGAGATTGTCGAGGGCTTGCCGTTTGCCGCGCTTGGCCAGAATATCTTTGATGCAGAATGGGACGAACCGGTCGATCTTTTCCCGCCCTACAAGGTCTTTGAACGCGGTGGCGTCAAGGT
>CBDTZA010000113.1:0-6085 GCA_965364785.1 uncultured Roseovarius sp.
GCTTTTGCTGCGCAGCCTGCCCGGTGCCGTGGCGGACAGCCTGTTATTGGATGCCACCTTTCGTGATTTCACACGCGGCGAGACGGTTTTTCTGCAAGGCGACCGGGCGCAGGTGATCCATGTGGTTCTGGATGGCTGGGCCAAGCTTTACCGCGTGTCCTCCAACGGCAATGAGGCCGTCGTCAATGTCTTTACCCGTGGTCACAGCTTTGGTGAGGCGGTGGCCTTTCGCCAGCAACCCTACCCGGTTTCCGCCGAGGCGGTGAGCGATTGCACCCTGCTGCTGATATCGGCGCGCAGTTTCATCTCGATTCTGGAGCAAAGGCCCGAGTTGAGTCTGGCGGTCATTGCCTCGACTTTTCAACACCTTCACGACCTTGTTGCGCAAGTTGAGCAGATCAAGGCGCAGACCGGGGCGCAGCGGGTTGCGGATTTCCTGATCCGCTTGAGCAGTTGCGAAGCCGGGTCTTGCGAGGTGACATTGCCCTATGACAAGGCGCTGATTGCGGGGCGGTTGGGGATGAAACCCGAAAGCCTGTCACGGGCATTTTCCAAGTTGAAAGTGGTCGGTGTGCGTGTGTCGCGCCACCATGCGACGATCGAAAACATCAAGGCGTTGCAGGATTATGCCGAAAAAGACCCCGCAGATTCATGGAGTAAAGCCTTGTGAATAAACTAAAAACCGCCCTTACCGCGATTGATGCGGCGAATGCGCATGACCCTGATTTAAGCGAAGGGACCCCCGCAGCACAGCTTTACGGGCAGCGGATGAGCGCGGAGGTGGAACGGCTTTTCCCCGCTGCGTCGGAGCCGCTGAAAATTGCGGCGCGGGGCCAGCATATCGAACGTTGGGTATTGAAAAGAAAAGACTTTCCCGAAGGCCGCACCGGATACCTGACGTGGCGCACAGAGTTGGCCAAACTTCACGCGGCCCGCGTGGGCGAGATCATGGACGAGGCAGGATATACTGCCGAGGACATTGAAAAAGCCCAAAAAATGATCCGCAAGGACGGGATCAAGCGAGACGCCGAGGTTCAGGCGCTGGAGGATGTGATCTGTTTTACCTTTCTGAAATGGTATTTCGCGCCCTTTGCCCCCACTCAAGATGCTGACAAAATTGATAGAATCGTGACCAAAACCGCACGAAAGATGTCGGCGGAGGGTCGGATGAGGGTGCTGAAGGAATTCGATCTGCCTGAAGATCTGGCCGAAAAATTCGCGATCTGACAGGCCAAGGCAAGGCTGCGGGCCTTTCACGGTCTCAGGCGGTGCCGTGCCCTTACAACAGACCCGGCAGCAGATAGAGGCCGAGCAAGTGCAGACAGAAAAGCCCCAGCGATACCCCAAAACCGCGCCGCCAGAACGGCGCTGCATCCAGCCCCAGATAGCACGACAAAATCACCCGCGCCTTGAGCCAGGCGAAGGTCAGAATGAAGGTGCCTGCCAATGCAGAAAACGCCGGGGGCCAGTGCCAGAGCGAGATCAGCGTTGAACCAAGGCTGAGGCCGATAAGCGTGGCCCATGCACGCAAAAGTGGGTTACGGGTCATGGCATCACCTGAGCAGGTAGATGACCGGGAACAGGATCACCCAGACCAGATCAACCATGTGCCAGAAGGCCGCCCCGGCCTCGATATTGCGCGGTGCATCTTTCCACGCGACCAGCAGCAATACGATAACCCCGGCCACCACATGGGCCGCGTGAAACCCGGTGAGCAGGTAGTAGAAGGTAAAGAACGGATGGCTGTCCCAGCTGATGCCAGCCGCCGCTTTTCCTGCGTACTCAAAGCCCTTGATCAGCAAAAACACCACGCCGAGGAGCGCCGCCGCCATCAGAGCGAGACGTGCCGCGCCCCGCTGCGCGCCCTCGCGCAGGTGCAGGCCCCAAGCGGCGAGCGCGCCGCTGGTCACCAGAACCACGGTGTTGAGCCCTGCCCCGGTGCGATAAAGCGCGTCCTGTGCGGTGGCAAAACCAATTGGGTCGGTGGCGCGCACCGCCATAAAGGCCGCGAGCCCGGCACCAAAGACCAGAAGTTCGCTGACGATCAGCACCCAGATCATAAGATCGCCGGGCAGGTCGTCAAACACGCTCGCGTCGCTCATGCGCCGACCAGTTCGCGATAGATCAGCGGCAGGGCCTCGGTCAGGCGTTCGGGGTTGGAGATCACATGAAAGCCGCCGCGCCCGAACATCCGGGCGAACCAGCTTTTGGCCTGTTTGTCGATGGTGATGCCGAAAACCGACTGCCCGGCACGGCGAGCCTCGCGCACGGCCATAGCGGTATCTTCGATCCCGTGGCGGCCCTCGTAATGGTCCAGATCGTTGGGCTTGCCATCGGTGATCACCAAAAGCAGGCGGCGCTTGCTGGATTGCCCGGCAAGTTCGGCCGAGCAATGCCGGATGGCCGCGCCCAGCCGGGTGTAGAAACCGGGCCTAAGCGCGCCAATCCGGTTTTCGATCATGGGCGTCATCGGCTCGGAAAAATCCTTGCAGGTCTGGATATAGACGCGGTCGCGCTTGAGCGAGGAAAAGGCGTGGATGGCGAAATCGTCGCCGCAAGCATCCAGCCCCCAGGCCAGCGCCGCCAGAGCCTCGCGTTCAATGTCGATCACCGCGCGGTCGCCCACGGCACTTTCGGTGGAGCGCGAGACGTCGAGAACGATCGACACCGCCAGATCGCGGGCCTGCGGCCGTGTCTGCCGCCAGATGCGTTCGCTGCCTGCGCCATTGGCCATGATATCGACCTGTGCGCGCACGGCGGCCTCGATATCCAACTCGTCGCCATCAAGCTGGCCGGGGATAGAAATGCGACCGGGGCGCAGCGCCTCGAACTGGCGTTTGACGTGTTGGATGCGGCGCATGGCGCGCGGGTCATCGCGAAAGGCTGGCGCGCCATCGCCCGGCGGGGCCACACTGTGCAGGACGCGCACATGATCGGGCAGGTAGGCGCCGGTGCGCACATCCCATTCTGGATAGGTGATAACGCCGGAAATCCGTTCGCGGTCAACATCTTCCGGGGCCAGATCAAGGTGAAGCTTTAACCTTGTGGCCGGGGCCTTGGATATCTGGCCAAGGCCGATTTCCTCTTGATCGTCGGCGGCTTTTTTGGCGCTGTCAGGGTCGTCGTCATCGACCCGGCGGTTGAGGTTGAGAAATTCGGCCCAGCTAAGGATCGCCTCGAATTTGTGCAGGATCAGGCTGTCGCGACGCTCGGCCTGATCGGCGTTGCGCCGACGGGCGCGGTGGGTGCGATCCGAGCCCTCTTCGGGGGGGCCTTCGGTGTCACGGCTCTCGACCTCGCTGCTGGCCGAAAGCGCAAGTTCGCGCAGGTCGGGCCAGAGCGGCACCGGTTGAAACGGGCGATAGCCGCGCGGGGCGGTGATCTGCGAAAGATCGCCCGTATCGAGCGCGATTTTGAAGGTCAGCGCCAAGGGCGCGAGGTCGCTTAGGTCGCCCAGAAGGTGGCGAACGAGCGCCTCAATCGCCTGTTCGTCGCGCGGCAGGTTCTGGGGTTGGCGGCTGTGCAACGTGGCCGAGGCAAGCCCGTCCTTCAGGGCACGCAGGCCCGGCGCGGCATCAAGCGCGGCGCGAGTCATATCGCGGGCCGCGCGGATCGCCAGCAGATCGGCGCGCAAGGGATCAGTGTCGGGGATATCGCCCGGAGCATGGGCCACGGCGGCGGCAAGCCAGAGATAGAGCGCGCCGTTGGCCGCCCGGTCGGGAAAGATTGCCAGGGTTTCGGGCAGGCGCAGCACCTCGCCATCAAAGCTGGCGCGCGGGGTCAGTTCGGCCTCGGTTCCCAGTCGGCGCAGAAATTTCAGGCGGTGGTGACTGACCTCGGGCGAGACCGATCGAATTTCGACGAAATGCGCGCCACCCAGCCCGCGAAAAAAGACTGCCAGCCGCCCGCTGACCTCTGAGAGGTCAACCGCGGCTCCATGATGCACAAGCGGTGCATCGAGGCGACTGGCAAAAGCGTGCCACAGTTTCCCGATGGTTTCTTCGGGCTCCCATGGCTCAAGTTCGATCCGGGTCACTGCCACACCTCACCCGAAGACGGCCGTGACCAGATCGAGGAGCCCGCGTTTGATATCCGCATCATCGGTCAGCGGTTCGATCATCGTGGCCTCGATGGCGCGGTCGATGGTCATGCCCTGGGCGATGAGGGTTGCAGCATAGATGACAAGGCGGGTTGAGACGCCTTCCTCAAGGTCCTGCCCTTTGAGGGCGCGCAGCTTGCCGGCAAGGCGGACAAGGGCAGAGGCGCGGTCGGCGTCGAGGCCGCTTTCCTGCGTGACGATCCGGGTTTCCAGATCGGGCGCGGGGAAGTCGAAGGCCATGGCGACAAAGCGTTGCCGGGTCGAGGGTTTGAGGGTTTTGAGGATGTTCTGATAGCCCGGATTGTAAGAGGCCACGAGCATGAAGCCGGGCGCGGCGGCCAGTTCTTCGCCGGTGCGGTCGATGGGCAGAATGCGCCGGTCGTCGGTCAGCGGGTGCAACACGACGGTGACGTCCTTGCGGGCCTCGACCACCTCATCAAGATAACAGATAGCGCCTTCGCGCACGGCGCGGGTCAGCGGGCCATCGACCCAGACGGTTTCGCCGCCCTTGAGCAGATAGCGGCCAATGAGGTCTGCCGCCGAGAGGTCATCATGGCAGGCGACGGTATAGAGCGGGCGGCCAAGCCGGGCGGCCATATGGGCCACAAAGCGGGTTTTGCCACAGCCTGTCGGCCCCTTGAGAAGGACCGGCAGGTTGTTGTCAGAGGCGGCCTGAAACAGGGCGCATTCATCGCCCTGAGACAGGTAAAAGGGGGCGTCTGCCGCCCCCTGTCGTTGTTGCGGGGTCAGAGATCCGTCCATGGGCCTCACTCCGCCGCGACCGTGGCATCGGTCGAGATCACCTCTTTGCGGGGTACGAAAATCGCGTAGAGGAAAAGCAGCACGCCCAGAAAGACCACTACCCCTGACCCAAGGCGCATCCAGTAGAACAGGGCGAGCTGATCCTGCACATCCATGTAGTAATCACCCATCACGCGCTGCAAGTGGGTCTGGATGGTGCCCGCAAAGGTCAGCGTGAAGGTCATGAAGACCATGCCGCTGGACATCAGCCAGAAGGACGCCATGTTGAGCACCTGATTATAGGGGTCACGGTTGCGCAGGATCGGCATGGCATAGCTGAAGATCGCCAGATTGAGGCAGACATAAGCCCCATAGAACGCCAGATGTGCATGCGCGGCAGTGATCTGCGTGCCGTGGGTATAATAGTTGACCCCGTGCAGCGTATGCATAAAGCCCCACACGCCCGCGCCAAAGAAGGCCAGCGTGGCACAGCCCAGCGACCACAGCAAAGCGGCCTTGTTGGGGTGATCGCGGTGGCCTTTCCAGACCATGACAAAGGCAAAGGACATCATCGCGAAGAACGGTACGATTTCAAGGGTGGAGAAGATCGAGCCGATCCACTGCCAGTAGCCCGGCGTGCCGATCCAGTAATAGTGGTGGCCGGTGCCAAGGATGCCCGAGAACAAGGCGGTGGCGACGATGACATAGAGCCATTTTTCAACCACCTCGCGGTCAACCCCGGTGAGTTTGAGCATAAGATAGGCCAGGATCGAGGCCATGATCAGCTCCCACACGCCTTCGACCCAGAGGTGGATGACATACCACCAGTATTGTTTGTCGAGCGCCAGGTTTTCGGGGTTGTAGAAGGCAAAAAGAAAGAGCAGTGCCAGCGCCCACAGACCCAGCAGCAGAATGTTGCTGATCGCGGTTTTGCGGCCCTTCAATACTGTCATGGTGACGTTGTAGAGAAACAGCAATGCGGCCACGACGATGCCCATCTTGACCCATTTGGGTTGCTCAAGAAACTCGCGCCCCTCCTTGCCCAAAAGCCAGTTGCCTTCAAACAGGTTGAAGACATAGGTCAGCACCACGCCCAGCGTGCCCACCACAAGGATGATCAGTTGCAGGTAGGCGATTTTGGTCGAGTGGATTTCGCGTTCGGCCTCTTCCGGGATAAGGAAATAGGCGGCACCGAAAAAGCCCAGCAGCAACCAGACGATAAGCGCGTTGGTGTGCAGCATGCGC